>JBFLXJ010000021.1 GCA_040757085.1 Bacillota bacterium
CACCGTCAGCCCGGACAGCAGTGCAGCCGCCAGCACGGCCAGCCCGGCGGCCCGCTGCCCGCGCGGGAACAAAACACCCACCAACACCAGCAGGACGGGGAATACCACCCATCCGCCCCGGGACATGGTGAACACGAAGGCCACGAAAATAACCGACATGACGCCCGCCAGCCCCCCGGCCAGCAGGGTATCACCCCACCTGGACGAGAATTCCGTCCAGCCCGCCAGCCCGCTGGCGAGGATCACCCCAGCGGTGAGGTAGGTGGCCGCTGTATTGGGGTACTGCAGGCTGGAGCAAATACGGCCGCCTTCGAACGCGCCCGGATAAGAAAACGTCCCCGCCGCCGCACCCAGTCCCAGGATGGCCAGCCCGAATGCCGTGACCACCAGGGTGACCGAAAGGGCCAGCCGCCATGCCTCACGATTTCCCAGGCGGGCGAACATCCAGAGCACGGCCAGATAGGTGGTGTACTTGAGGGCCTCCCCCACTGCGGCCCGCGGCGCCACCGCACGCAGTACAGCCGCCCAGTAGATGAGGGCCAGGGCAAGGGCTGCCCACTCTATGACCCGCTGGGGACGTTCCAACCGGTGGAGCGACGAGTACACCCAGAATCCGGTAAAGGTGCCCATGACCACCGCCACGGCCACTAGTTGTTCTCCGGGAAAAAACAGCCCGCGAAAGAACGGGCCCACCGCCAGGACTCCGATCAGGGGAGCAGCGACGGCGTAAGGCACCCAGGTGCTTCCCCCGGCAAGCCTGTGTTCCGGCTCCCCGCGGGCGCGCTCCCGCACCCCCTGCCTCGCCGGTAGCTGCCGCCCCTGCCGAACCATCCTGGTGGCTCTGGGGAGCTTATTCCCCCCAGAACGACGAGTTGCCGCTTTCCTGCTCAAAAAACGACCCCTCCACCGTTGCCAACGGCCTGCCTGGTACAGTAGCCACGGGCTGCAGAGCATACGATTCTCTGCCTGCGGGGTTTTCTCCTGTTCCCGGCCGAACCCTGACCCGCAGCGGGCCTGCCACATATGCTGTACAGGTGAGCCGAACGAGATCGGGAGGTGGCACTCATGTCGGAACCCAGGATCCCGGATGCAGCTTCGCTGAAGGAAGTCTTGCGGCAGGCCATTGAAAGCGGCCAGCTCGCGCAGCAACTGGAGCAGCTCAAGGCTGGGACCCGAATGGGCCGGGCCCGCCTGGAAGACATGGAGTCTTCCCTGGAATCCCTGCGCAACCTGCTGGACGCGGTCAGGCAAGATCTCACGGGGGAAAGCTCAGTTCAGGAAACCTCGACCATGGAGTTGCTGGGCGAGGTCATGCGGCAACCGGCCTTCACCCAGCTGGCCGCCGAAGTGCTTGCCAAATTCCTGAGTGAGCAGGGGGGCGCTGCAACCGGGAATAGCCAGCAATGAAAACGACCGCCCCCTACTTCTTGATCATGTGCGTCAGCAACTGGGCGGCTATCTTCTGAAACTGGGGAGAAGAAATGATGCTGGCCAGGGCATCCGGGCTCGGGGCCGGAGTTGCCCGGGCGGAATCAGGAGCTACCGGGGCGGTAGCAGGAGTGGGTGACGCGGGCGCGGTGGCGGGAGGGGCCGAGGCCGCCGTGCCCGCGCCGTTCCCGGTGTGAGGGATAGTCGTGGCGGGCCGGGCCAGGACATAAAGGGCCTCGGCCAGCAACATCACTTCTACCAGTTCCTCGGCTATGGCCTGGCACCGGAGCTTTAGGAGTTGCAGGCAGCAATCCAGTTCCTGCTCGCGGCCGGCCGGGAACTGCTCAAGCGCCGCCTCTCGGGACGGCCTATCCCCTGCCCCGGGAAGGCGCGGGCACCTCTGCCCCGGAGCAGCGGTCATGGCGCCTTCCCGAGAACAGTCCCGGGCCCGGCCGATCATCTCCTCCAGGCCCGCAACCAGTTCCCGTCGGCGACCCTCCAGCTCGGTCAGTCTGGCGTCCAGCTCTTCCTTTTTTCTTCTCCATGCCTGGCTGGCCCGCTCTACGGCAGCCGGGTCCACCGTTTAACCCCCAGTCCGTCAATCTTCTATGCCCAGGGAGGCCGGGGCGTTCACCAACCCTGCCCCCTGCTCTTCGGGGGCGAGGTATGGCAGCGTGGTGGCTGTCTCCTTCAGGCGCCGGGCCACCTCATCGCCGCTCAGCCCGGGCTCACGCGCAAGCAGCAGGGCAGCCACGCCGCTCACGTGGGGCGCCGCCATAGAGGTGCCGCTCAATTCCCTGTAACCGTCTCCGTACGCCGAGAGAATGCGCGATCCCGGAGCCGCCAGGTCCACCTCCGGTCCCCGGCTGCTGTAACCGGCCAGGGTGTCATCGGGATTCAAAGCGGTGACCGCCAGCACGCCGGGATGGCTGGCGGGGAAGTCCACCGAGTTAGGGCGTCCGCTGTTGCCGGCCGCAGCCACCAGTATCACCCCGGCCTCAAGGGCCGCCTGCAAGGCCCTGCCCAGGGCACGGTTTTTGTTCCCCCCGAAGCTCATGTTGACGATCTGCATGCCGTTCTGGACACACCACTCCACTGCGCTGATGATGTTGGAGATCGCCCCCGCCCCCTGCCCGTCAAAGGCCTTTAACGAGTATACCTCGGCCTCGGGGGCGACGCCCACCACCCCTATCTCGTTGTCGCGGGCGGCAATGATCCCGGTTACGTGGGTGCCATGGCCGTTGTCATCCAGGGGAGGGGCGTTGGGATCTAAGAAGTTCACTCCTCCCCGCACGGCATCCGTCAGGTCGGGGTGCCCGGCATTCACTCCTGTGTCGATCACGGCCACCTTGACGCCCCGCCCCCGGCTGTACCGCCAGGCTTCGGGTGCTCCCACCCGCTTCACTCCCCAGGGTACGTTCTGAGTCGGCAGCAGGGTGGGCCTGCGCCACCGGCAGAGGATACGCATCACGCCGTCCTCCTCTACGTCCATGATCTGGGGCGACAGGGCCAGGGCACGGTAAAACTCCACGGTGGCTCTGGGAAACTCGCACACTACCCCGTTTATGAGGGGCAATTCCCGGATGATCTCCCCTCCCAAAGACCTCACCAGGATGAGCCCCTGGCTGAGGGGAACATCCTTCCAGAAAGTGACGATTTTCCGGTCCGGGCACCGCACCTGCCTCGCCCGGTTCCGGGCCAGACGCGCACCCAGGGTCGCAACCACCAGCACGCCAGCAATGGGCCACACAGGGAACCCCTCCCGCGTTGACAGAATATGATGTTGCTGCCCCATATCTATGACGGCTTGAGCCCAGGCGTACGTTGTCCCCTGCGCGAGGAGGTGCCCGGTGTTGCTGGGGAGCAAAGACGACTGGAGAGAAAGGCTGAAGAGGCTCGAGGAGGAAATAGCCACCAGTCGCCAGCGGCGTGAAGAACTGAGGGAAATCCTCGACCGGCTGGACCAACTCAACCGTCAGATCGACTCCCTGGCCACCGGCCCCGCGCCCCAACCTTCACCGGAAGAAGCTGGGGGCAGTCCCCTCCCGACGGGCGGAGAAGGGAGTCCACCTCCGGGGGGCACAGAGCCCGGTCCGCCAGGGGGAGGCCCGGAACCGGCGCCCGGGGGATGGAAGGCCAGGTGGCGTCAGGCCGTCCTGCAGCGGACTCCGCAGGCGAAACTGGAACACGCGGAGACCCTCGTAGGTGCGGTTGCCAGCCAGATGCAGGCCGTGGAAGGGTCTCTGGATACAGCCTGCCAGTTCGTGGACAGCGTGGCCCACAAACTCAGGTCCGGGGGCCCGCCCGGCCCCATACCCGGTGACCTGGTAAAGGAAGTGGTCGCCTCCGAAGCGTTCCAGCAACTGGTGGCCCGTCTGCTGGCTAGCCTTCTGCGGGAGACCAGTACCCAGCCTGCACATTCGACGGCCAACCCCATATTATGTAGTGAAGCCGGTCACCCGCAGGCCACATCGATGAGAAAGGAGGTGCGGGCTGTGAAAACGCAGGCGCCCGATCCCGGGTTCTTCTGGTGGATCATCATCATCGTGCTCATTATCGTGCTACTGTGCTTCTGCTTCCCCCTTGGAGCAGGAGCCGCGCAGTGAACAGGGAACAGCCGCGAACCGGGGGGCCCGCACGGCCCCCTGGTTCTCATTCCGTTGCCCCCGGGTGTGCATCCCCCACCCTTCACGTCCGGGTGTTACGATGGCGCAGGGGCCGCAGGAGGGGCAGGCACGAGGAACAGGGGCAACAGGATCAGGATGGCCGCCAAAAGGAGGACCACGATGAGCAACCAGTCCACCTGCAAGGCAGACCCCCCTTTCCCCGGGCAATAAGTAAGGGGCAGCCATGCGGCTCCCCTTACCATGCCGGGGACCGGCACTAGAAGATGATCCAGATCAGCAGGATGATGGGCAGGAATATGATGAGCAGCAGCCACCACAGCAGCGCGGATGTATGCATCTCCTTCTTCACGATCCCTCACCCCCCTTCAGGGCTGCCAGTGCTGCTATCAGCAACCGCACATACAGCGGCAGGAAGAGAACCACCAGGCCGATCGCGCAGACCACGATGAGCGCTTCTATCTGGGCACTGGCGAACTGGCCACCCCGCCACTTCCCGTCATGGAGAATGACCTGCCTCCCCAGGGGAGAAAGGGGAATCACGGCGTTCAGAGCAAAAAGCAAAGGTCCGTGCAGGCCCACCAGGTAGCGCGTTTCCTCCAGTATGGTCCGAACCTGCTGATTGTCGTTGCTCACCCACAACACCTTCCCGCCGGAGACCCGCTACATAATATGCCTGACCATGCCGGGAAGTCACCGCAGCCAGGCGTCAGATGGCACAGGGAGAGTTGTACCGCATATCAAGGCATGGGGGGATAAAGCTGACCACAGCCTGGCACCGGGTCTGGCAGAAGATGAAGGCTCTTTTGTCCGGGGCAGCCCTGTTGCCCCTCGCTCCCCTGCTGGGGTGGGGTCCCTTCACCCACATCGAGGTCACGCGCCTGGCGTGGCGCAGGATCCGGGATTCCCCTGGCATGCTGGCGAACGACCTCCCCGACCGCCTGAAGGGCCACGAGAATACTTTCTCACTGGCAGCGGCGAGCGCCGACGCCATTTCCGTCCACCATGTGATGAAGCGATGTCCACTCTACGATTACATGCACAACTGGATGCCCGACAACGCCCACGGCGTGCCCCGATTCGGATACGCCCTGGTACACCAGTGTCTGCACGGCCAGCCCCACGACCTGGCCATAGCATGCGGCTGGTTGGCCCACCAGATGGCGGACTGGTGGGCCCACTACGCCCCCATAAGGACAGACGGTACCCCGGCGGGCGATGCTCCGGACAACTCCCCACTGTTCAGTGGCTACGCCAATTCATTCCGGGTGCTCGGTACCCAGTTTTACCCGGAAATCCTTGATCACTACCGCGTGCTGGACCATGCCCTGCTAGAGCTCCTCTACGATCTCGTGGTGCTCTACCGCCCGGGTGGCGAAGAACTGCAAAACGCACGTCCCGTTCTCTTCGGGCCCGAGGCCGGCAACCCGCTCACCCGCACCTCCGAACGCTGGGCCGCCCGGCTACCCCGGGTGCCGCCGCAGTTGGTGGGTGAAATGGAAGAGGCTTTCGGGCGGGTGATGAGGGGTCTGGTCAACCTCTACTCCCTCCTCCGCCCCTTCCGGCCCCTCCTGAAACAGCGGGTGGATCGGCTCATTTCCTTCAGCGGGGTGGGTGAAGCCTACCTGGAACTTTGCGCCGACAAGATCGTGGAAGGCGTATTCCAGGTGACCGAGGAGGAAATGGCCCAGTGGGGGTCCCCCGACGTCATCATTCCCGAACAGGCGCCCCCTTACGCGGCGCGCTTGTGGCCCATGCCCAAAGGCCTGTACCCGGGCACCCCCCTGCTGGAACTGGCGGGCTGGCTCGGGAACCTGAGAACAGACGTGGACACGCCCTTCCTCTCCCACCTGACCGACCTGTTGCGGGGAGAACCTGCCGGTCCTCACACCCTGGGCCTGGTCTTCCTGCTCGGCATCGCCGCCACCGAGGAAGATGGGCACCTGCCGGGGTGGCTCCACCGCCTCATGCCCCCCGCCATTTCTCTGGTGGGAGTGCCACCCACCGAGGTTCGGGCCAGCCTCGCCGCCGCCCTGCAGTCCCGGGAACTGGTGATGGCATTCGTGCCCGCCGCACCCCTGGATTCCGACCTACTGCACGGCCCCAAGGCCCTCGACCCCGCCAGCCTGCAAGTCATCTTCAACGGGTACGATATGGACCGCTACCCCGAATACTTCCGGGTGGAAAAACACCACCAGCAAGGTAAGATCATCTGGCATTGCCGCCTTCTGCAACCTGTCGCTGATGGATACCACCAGGTGTGGGCGACCGCCCGGGACAGATCGGGAGTCCCAGCCCTGCCGTTCAACCACGTGGTGGATCTGCGCACGCCGGAAAGAAGTGGTGTGCCGGAAGCAAGTCGGCTTAGCGCAGGGCATCCAGTTGGGACGAGATGACCTCCCATACGGACGGCTTCTCGAACCCCCGTCTCCAGGAGGCCACTCCCGCCAGCCGGTACCTCGAGGCCAACCTGATGCGGGCCAGGATAGAACGTTCGTTTTCCAGCCATACCTGATAGGTCACGCCGTCCTCCTCCCAGCGGGCGTAATCCTGGCCGGTAGCCGGGTCCAGCCGGGGGACCACACCCTTTCGGGCCAGGATGGCTTCCACCTCCACCATGCCCAGAGCCTGGGAAGTGAGCCTATACCCGCCCCCGGGCTGCCGCTCCTGTTTCCAGAGCCGGGTGTAGAAGGGCATCCCCAGCAGCAGCTTCTCGGGGGGCACCTCCTCGAGCAGCCCCCGAATCCCCTTCTCCACCCAGGGCAGCGATGCCACCGATCCCGCCTGCGGAGAACCGGCATAGTGCTCGTCATACCCCATTAGAACCAGGTAATCGGCGGCACGGGCCAGCGCCCGGCGGTCAAGGAACCCCGACCAGGTCGGGCTGGGGGACTTCACGGTGACATCAACCGATACCGTAAGACCTTCTGCCCGGGCCAGACGGGAGAGGTCCTCCACAAACCTCACGAACACCTGCTTCTCGGAAGGATAAACGTTTTCAAAGTCCACGTTAATGCCATCGAGGGAAAAGAGACGGCAGTACACGAGCAGTTGCCTGATCAGGTGCTGTCGCGCCTTCTCATCCTGCAGAACCTTGCGGGTGAGTTCAGGGTCAAAGTTGTTGCCCACCAGAACCCACACTGCGTATCCCCGCCCGTGCGCCCAACTCACGTAAGAAGCGTTGCAACCGGAAGATAGGGAACCGTCCTCACCCTCCAGGTGCAACCAGGTGGGGGAAACCACGTTGAGGCCCGGGAGAGGACCTATGCTCTCCAGGTCGGGACCGCCCGGACGGGTAACGTGCTCCCAGGTGAGACACACCGGACCGCTGACCCTGTGGGGTGGTAACCGGGGAGGCGCGGATACGGGGTGAACACCCGCCTTTTCCACCTTCCCAACCGGCACATACCCGGTCGTCCCGTCCCCGGTGCGCACCAGGAACCACCCGCCCACCTGATCGTAAACCAGCAGGGAAGTGCCGGCCGGCACGGTCTTGCCCGGCCATAAGGGCCAGGGCCGGCCCCGTACCCGCAGGGACGTGGGGGTTGTCACCAGGGGGATCTCCCGCCCCGCCCGATCGATCAGTACGCGTGCGCCCACCAGTTCCACCACGATGCCGTACATTTCCTGCAGCGCCTCGATGGGTACCCGCCCATCGGGAGCGTACAACTCGATCAGCACCGGTTCGGCCTGAACGAATCTTGTGGCTTCCGGAGAAGCCATGGACAGGCGCCAGGGCGAAGTGGAAGTCTGAGCCCTGTGCGCAGCGATCAGGCGCATGGCAGGGTCAAAGTGCTCGCGCACCATCTCCACAGGAAGCCACACCACCCCCTGGGCATCCACCCGGGCCCACCCTACCCGGCGCGCGCCCAGCAGCACCTCTGCCCGGCCGGGGATGGGGGGCCGGGGTTTCCCCACCCGAGCCGCAGGGGGGATGATTACCCGCACGGCGAACACGCCCAGGGCAACAAGCAACAGGATAAGCACGCCCAGGGAACGCAGGGCCAGCTTCATTTACATCTCCCGGGAAAAGTTATGGGCGGACCTGGTTCTCCATTCGGCGCTCGCCCGCCAATTCCCCCCGGTGTCCCCTGCCACTTTCTAACTCAACCAGTGTGCTGGCGTGCATCCCCCCCGGGAACGGACTGCCAGCCAGATCGCAGGAGCAGGCCGCACAGGAGCAATATGACACCGCCCGCGTAGAATGAGGCGTCGAGCCCCATCCCCTGGCCCACCGCCCCGCCCACGAGCGGCCCCAGCACCGAACCCAGGTAGATGAAAGCGTTCAGGACCCCGAACGCCCGCCCCCGCGCTTCCCTGCCCACACAGCGAGCGATGAGGGTGTTGCCGGCCACGGTGATGCCGGCGTTCCCCAGCCCGAAGAAGAAACGGAACGCTCCCAGCCCCCACGGGTCGCGGGGAATGGCCTGCAGGACGCTGAACAGAGCTGAAACAAACAGGCTCGTGAGGAGGATGACCCGATACGGCACACGCGCCAGGCGCACCACCAGGGGCGATCCCACCACGGTGGCGATCCCCACCACGGAGAACACGGCGCCGGTGACTAGCTCGGCCCGGTGCGGAACCAGGTGCTCGATCCACAGGGGCAGGGTGGGCTGAGTCACCAGTACGGCCGCCTGGGCCAGCCCCAGCACGAGGAATAACACACGCAGGGAGGGGTCCGCCAGGGTTGCGCGCAGATCGGCCGCGATGGTGGAAACCTCACGACAGGAAGGCCTCTCTTCCCGCACCGCCACCACGGGAAATACCGCCGCCACCACCAGCAAGACCGCCGTCACCAGCATGCTGGTGCGAATACCCACGAGGCCGGCCATGATCCCACCGAGGAGCGGACCCATAATGCCACCTGCTGCCCCGATGGCCTGCACCACGCCCAGCGACACGGCCAGTTCCTCATCGGGGCAGGTGCAGGAAACCAGCATGATTGCCGCCGGAATGAATCCCGAAACCACCCCATTGAGCAGGCGCACGATCACGAGTTGCACGGGGTCGGTGACCAGCGCCATCAGCAGGTAGGTGATGGCCATACCCACCCCGGCCCTCACTATCATGGGTTTCTTCCCGTACCGATCGGCCAGAGATCCCCAAACCGGGGCCATTACCCCGGCGGCCAGGCAGGTCACGGAGTAAGCCAGCCCCGACCACAGGGATGTCCCGTCCCTTACCCCCAGTTCCCGCAGGAACATGGGGAGAAAGGGGACCACCAGGGAAAAGGCCACCTGGGCCAGGAAAACGCCGGCCGCCACCAGCATCAGGCTGCGCCGCCAGGCCCGCGGGCCCACCACAGTCACAACCGCTTGCCGGGCCGTACCGGGGGGCGTCATGCCCACTGGAATTCCTCTACCTCAGGGTAACGGGACAGGGCCTCTTTCATGGTGCGGCAGATGCGCTCCAGGCCCTCGGGAGTGGTGGCCTCGCAGCGGGCCACCAGAGCGGGCTGGGTGTTGGAAGCCCGCACCAGCCCCCAACCGTCCGGGAATATCACCCGCGCCCCGTCCACGTCAATGACCTGGTGGGTGTCCCGGAAACGGGCCACGAGGTCGCCCACCACCCGGAATTTGGCTTCATCGGGGCACGGGATGCGCGTCTCGGCTGTGCAGCAGTAACGGGGGACGTCCGCGAGCAGTTCGTGCAATGCCCGATCGGTGTGGGAGAGGATGCGCAGCAGCCGCCCGGTGGCGTACAGGGCGTCATCGAAACCGTAGTACTCGTCGGCGAAAAACATATGCCCCGACATTTCCCCGGTGAACACGGCCCCGATCTCCTTCATCCTGGCCTTGATCAGGGAGTGCCCGGTGCGCGAAAAAACCGGCTTCCCTCCCAAGCGCTCGATTTCCTCAACCAATGCCTGAGAACACTTGACCTCCACCAGGGCAGTGGCGCCCGGGTGCCGGGGCAGGATCTCCCGCCAGAACAGAATCATGAGCATGTCGCCCCAAACCACAGACCCGTCCGGTGCCACCACCCCCAGCCGGTCGCCGTCGCCGTCGTAACCCACGCCCAGGTCGGCTCGCGACTGCTGCACCATCCGGATGAGGTCCACCAGGTTCCCGGGCTGGATGGGATCGGGGTGGTGATGGGGGAAGGTGGGGTCAGAATCGCAGTACAGGGGAATCACCTGGCAGCCCCAGGCCTCCAGTGCCCGGGGGGCGAAATGGCTCATGGTACCGCTTCCGCAATCCACCACCACTTTGAGGCGACGGGGCCCCAGCCGAATCTTTTCTCCCAGCATCTCCAGGTAGGCAGGCACGGGATCCCGCTCCTCCCGGCGTCCCCGTTCGTGCCCGCGACCGCCAGCCCGGCCCTTGCCATCCGCGTGGGAGCCGACAGTCCCTTCATCCAGGAGGCGGCGCACCCGCTGGATCTGCTCCCCGTAAATGGTGGCATGACCCCGCGCCAACTTGAATCCGTTGAACTCGGGCGAGTTGTGGCTGGCCGTTACCATCACCCCGCCGTCGATGCCGTAGAGGATACGAGAGTAATAGAAGATGGGAGTGGTGACCTCACCGATGTCCACCACGTCCCGGCCCCCGGCCAGCAGGCCCTCCTGGACGGCCCGGCTCAACTCGGGGGAAGAGACCCGATTATCCCTGCCCACCACCACCGGTCCCGGGCTGCCTTCCTCGCCCAGGAACAGGGCATACGCCCTACCCAGGGCAAACGCCCCCTCGGCGTCCAGATCCCTGCCCACCACACCCCTGATGTCGTATTCACGGAATATGCCGGGCGCCAGCTTCACTTCCGCACCCCCCAGCAACCAACCCCGCGCAGCACGGCGGCCAGGTACTCCCCAACCGGCATTGTCGCCGCCGGACGCCGATCAGCCACGCAAGTTGTCAGCCAGGTCGCGCACCGGGGCCGGCAGCTCGGCAGGATTCACGTCCACTCCCAGCAGGGCCACCAGCAGAGCCTTCTGGAAATGCATACGGTTTTCGGCCTGGTCGAAGATGATGGACTGGGGACCGTCCATCACCTCATCCGTGGCCTCCAGGCCCCGCGCGGCAGGCAGGCAGTGCATGAAGCGGGCGGTGGGCTTGGCCTTTTTCATCAGGGCGGCGTTCACCTGGTAAGGGGCCATGGCCTTCTTGCGCACCTCCGCCTCATCCTCCTGCCCCACCCACCACCAGAGGTCGGTGTACACGAAGTCTGCGTCGCGCACCGCCTCCTCCGGATCGGTCAGGAACTCGATGCGGGCCCCCGACCGGCTACTGTTCTGCTGCGCCAGATCCCGGATTTCCGGGCGGACCCTGTAACCCGGCGGGTTAGCCACCGAAAGGTTGATCCCCAGCTTGCTGCAGGTGACCACCAGGGCATTGCACACGTTGGTGGCATCGCCCAGGAAGGCGACCTTGACCCCCTCCAGTTTCCCGCAGGTCTCGCGGATGGTGAAGGCATCGGACATGGTCTGCACGGGGTGATACAGGTCGGTAAGACCGTTGATTACGGGGACGGTGGCACCTTCGGCCAGTTCCACCAGGGTAGAGTGCTTGTAAAGCCGGGCCATGATGCCGTGCACGTAGCGGCTCATGACCCGGGCCGTGTCCCCCACCGTCTCCCGCGCACCCAGGTGAATCTCGCCGGGCTTCAGGTAAAGGGCCGTGCCTCCCAGGTCGGACATCCCCACCTCGAAGGACATGCGCGTGCGGGTCGAGGGCTCCTCAAACAAGAGGGCCAGGTGTTTGCCCCGCAGAAGAGGGGTGGGCACCCCTTTACGCCAGATATCCTTGATGGCCGCCGCCAGATCCAGCAGGGCCAGCAACTCCTCCTGCGTGTAATCCTGGTCAGTGAGGAAGTCCCTGCCCCGCAAGCTCCTCAACAACTGGTAATCCACTGCCACACCTCCCTGCACATACTGCCTTTATATTCTTGCCAGGGCTGCCGTTGCCCCCTGCTCGCCTCCCAGGTCAAGGGGTGGTGGCTCAGCGCACGTCTTCGCGCCAGCGGTACAGCGGGAAGGTCATACACCGGGGCCCGCCCGCACCCTTCAGAAGTTCGGGCATCACAAAGGGGATGACTTCCACTCCCCGCTTCTCGAGTTCTTTGCGGGTGCGCAGATTCCTCGTCTCCCCATCCACGAAGATCACCTTCCGGGGAGCCACGCAGAGCCAGTTGCTGGCCAGGGTGGGGTATTCCTCAGGGGGAATGCTGATGATCTCGAATCCCTTGCGCTCCACGAAGTCGAGGAATTCTTCCGGCAGGGCCGGCCGGTAGGCGGCCGCAACCCCCTCCCCAGCGATGTTGAACACCGTGTCCAGGTGCATGACCTCGCGCTGCAGGGGAACAGGGATGACGCGATCCACCATGGTCCCCTCCATGACCCTCTGGATCTGCCGGAACCCTTCCCGGTTGGTCCGGTAGCTCTGCCCCACCAGCAGCGTCTTCTCGTCCAGGTAGATGACGTCGCCGCCCTCCATGCGGCCCTCGCCGTAGACCCTGGCCACGATCGGGATTCCCAGGTTAACCAGCCGCCTGATCACGAACTCCTCTTCACCCCGGCGGGGGAAATCACAATAGGCGATGAACGCCCCGTAAGGGGTCATGAAACCGTGGTCCCGGGTGAACCACTCATTGACGGGTACCTTCGTCTTGGGTTCCCACTCGTCCAGGTAGTACACCTCGGCCCCCGCCCGCCGCAAGAGGTCCACCATGGTGTCGTGCTCGGTCTGGGCCCTGGCCAGGTCGGGCTTGGCGTCACATATCCACCTCCACGGGTATCGTTCGTCCATTTCTTCGACCTCGGCACCGGGACGGTGCACCAGGACGCCACCCAGGTACCCCGTCTCACTGCGCAGGCCAAACGGGGCCGCCTGCTCGGGCGGCGCGATGGGACTCCTCATCTCTCCCAACCTTATCACCCTTTCCCATGTGCTGCCGCGTGTATTATCTGATCCCGGGCCAGCCGATACACCCGCCCCGCCCGATCAGAGCCGGAAACCTTTGGGGAAGGGGTCGTCCTCTTTGACCACGAGGTGAGTTACGGCCATCAGGTAGGAACGGGCGGTGACCTCAGGCACCACGGTGCCGTCCGGGCGCACTTCCCGCGCGCGCGCCCGGAAGGGCAACCCCAGGATACTCTCGTGCACCACTTCTCCCCCCGCTCCCAGTTCCCCCCTGGCCAGGAGCAGAGCCAGTCGCGCCGACACCCCTGTCCCCGACGGCGTGCGTCCCATGGTCGCGGGGGCGTAGAAGTTCGCCACCCGGAACCCCACCACCTCGCCGCCCTGCTCCCCGGCCCGCCCGGTGACTCCCCCCGCCCCTGATAGCCCCACCCCCGATGGCC
>JBFLXJ010000022.1 GCA_040757085.1 Bacillota bacterium
GTAGCTCAGATGGTCAGAGCACGCGGTTCATACCCGCGGTGTCGCTGGTTCGAATCCAGCCGCCGCTACCAAATCCAGGGTGGACCATTAGCTCAACTGGTAGAGCATCCGACTCTTAATCGGAGGGTTGCAGGTTCGAGTCCTGCATGGTCCACCAGCAAGAACTAGAAGCCGCAAGGAGTTGCGGCGTTTATTTTTGTCGGAACGGATTCACCGGCTGTGTCTCGGGGGAGGAGACACGTCTGGTGGCGGCGAACGTGATCCATTCGTGGGCCCTATCCTTGCTCCCGGGCACCTGGCGGCCGCTCAGCGCGATCACAGAGGGGCGTTTGCCTTGCTTTCGGGGTACCTGTATCTGATCGGGGCGGTGCTGGCCTGGTCATCCCTCCCGGTGATGACCAGGCTTGCGTATGATCTGGGATTTACACCCATGTGGCTTGGGTTCCTGCGCTTTGGGCTGGCCCTGATGGTTCTCCTACCGGCCTGCCTGATCCGGGGCAGAACCTCCCTGGTCAACCTGACCCGGGACCGAGCGCTGCTCGTGAGCGTGATAGGGCAGGGTCTGGTGTTTACTGCGGCGGCTGTGACTGCCTTCTACGCTTTGGACATGATGGCGGCCTCCCTGGCGACGATCCTCCTGTATCTGGCGCCTGCCCTGACCTGTGTGCTGGCAGCAGTTTTTTTGAAGGAGAAAATGACGCGGGGGCGGCTGGTCGCCCTGGTTGTAACGCTTGCCGGCGTGGCGGCCGTCCGGGGCCCCGTGGCCCCGCGAGAATGCCGCTCGCGGGTGCAGGACTCGCGATCCTGAGCGCGCTGCTATCGGCCACCCATTTTCTCCTGGGGCAAAAGAACACTGCCGTGGTTCACCCGCTGGTGCTGGCGACGGTGACGGTGGGGGTGAGCGCCACTGCGTTCTCTGCGGCGCACCGCCTGTGGGCCCGGTGCGTTACCCCGATGAGTACACCCATGCTGTTGGTAGCCCTGGGTGTGGCCGTGCTGCCCACCGTACTTGGTACCGTCCTGGACCTGCTGGGCATACGCGCGATCGGGGCAGCTCGTGCCTCCATTGTCACCACGCTGGAACCGCCCATCGCACTGGGGTTAGCCCGGGTGGTGCTGGGCGACCGGTTGCTTCCCCTGCAGGCCCTGGGGGCCGTACTGGTAACCGCTGGCGTGCTGGTCTTGGGGCTTGAGGACTATTTCGGTCGCCGCAGACGCCGTACGGAGGGGCCGCCGCCCCGGTAGTCAGGCGGGGGACCCCACGCGGGTGCCGTTTGTGTGAGGTGGACGACGCGTGCTGTCGACGCGGTTGCTTGACGGCATTGAGCACGAGGTGGTAAGATCGCTTGGGATTCAAAGAGGTGAAGTGTTGGTGGACGCCGACCAACGAGGTTGTAGGGCTCGGCATGCGTATACCGGCGGGGGGTGAGCCGGCTCGCCCTGAGGGGCTTGCCGGGTATGTTGGCAACTGAGAAACGCCCTCCCACCGGGGGCGTTTTGTGTTACCGGGGAGACTGTTCGGGCTGCACGTGCGGGGGTGGGCGGGTCGCCAGCGCGAGGGGGTGAGGGTATGCTGCGGGCATACCGCGAGATTGACTCTGTCGTGCAACCTGTGGAAGCCATCGGGCAGCCGGGGACATGGATACATCTGGTTGCTCCCACCGAAGAGGAAGTCGTTGGGGTAAGTGTCGCCACCGGGCTACTGCCCGAATTCCTGCGGGCAGCTCTGGACGAGGACGAGCGGCCACGGCAGGAAGCCGAAGGAGATCAGGCCCTGGTAATCATCAGTATCCCCGTAGCGCGGTCCCCCCTGAGATACGGCACCATACCTCTCGGTATCGTGGTCAGTCCCAGGTTCCTGGTCACGGTGTGCCTGGAGGAAACCCCCGTGGTGAACGCTCTGGTGGCGCACGGTAAGGTGCACCCGGGGAAGAAGACAAGGTTGTTGTTGCAACTGCTGTATCGGACCGCAAGCCTGTACCTCGAGTACCTGCAGCGCCTCGATCGCAAAGCAGAAGAACTGGAAAGTGCTTTGCGCCGCTCCATGCGCAACGAGGAGATGTTCGACCTGATGGAGGTACAGAAGAGCCTGGTATTCCTGACCACCGCCCTCCGGGCAAATCAGATCGTCATGGAAAAGCTGCTCCGCTCCCGGTTGCGCCCCGTCAGCGAGGGCGAAAACGGGGGCTGGCCATTGCGCCTTTACCCCGAAGACGAGGATCTCCTGGAGGATGCCATCACCGAAAACCAGCAGGCCCTCTCGGCCGCCGAAGTGCACAGCAACATCCTCACCGCCACGATGGACGCTTTTGCCTCCATCATATCGAACAACCTGAATATCGTGATGAAGTTCCTGGCTGCTGTGACCATCATACTCGCCATTCCGACGGTCATAGGCACCTTTTACGGGATGAACGTGGCCCTCCCCTTCCAGGAGAGTCCCTTCGCTTTCGCCATTATCGTGTCCATGTCTGCCCTCGCCAGCGCAGCCGCCACCCTGCTGTTGTGGCGCAGGCGCATGCTGTGAAGTCCTCGGGGGGTATTCGGTGAAGGGGAAGGTCCTGGTGGTCGAGGACGAAGAGGTGTTGCTTTCCACCCTGAAGTTCAACCTGGAGAAGGAAGGGTATGCGGTGGTGACGGCTCGCGACGGTTGGGAGGCCCTGGAGGTGGCGCGGGCCGAGAAGCCGGACCTGGTGCTGCTGGACATCATGTTGCCGGAACTGGATGGGATCGAGGTGTGTCGCCATCTGCGCCGGGAAAGTACCGTACCCGTGATCATGCTCACCGCCCGCGGGGAGGAGATCGATCGGGTGGTGGGCCTGGAGGTGGGCGCGGACGATTATGTGACCAAGCCCTTCAGCATGCGGGAGCTGCTGGCCCGGGTACGGGCGGTGCTGCGGCGGGTGGCCCTGGATCACGAGGCGGCCACCGCCTCTGCCCGGGAAAGTTCCCGGGTAGTGGAAGCGGGGCCGGTTACCATCGATGCGGCCGCCAGGCGGGTGCGGGTGCGGGGCGAAAACGTGGAACTCCGCCCGAAAGAATTCGACCTGCTCTGGCTGCTGGTGCAGAACCGGGGAGTGGTGCTCTCTCGCGATCTCATCCTGGAAAAGGTGTGGGGTTACGACTTCCCCGGTGACGCCCGTACGGTTGACGTGCACATCCGCTGGCTGCGGGAGAAGATAGAAGAGAACCCCGGGCAGCCACGCTGGATTACCACCGTGCGCGGCCTGGGTTACCGGTTTGAGCCGGGTTAGGCGGGATGGCGGTGCGGTCGCTGGCGGGCAGGGCAGCCCTGGTATACACCTTGCTGATAGTGGTGTTCCTGGGCGGTGCGGGCTGGTACCTGACCGCGGCGGCGGAGAGATTTGCGTTGGAAAGCCTCACGGATCAGTTGTCGGGGCAGGCGGGCGCCGTAGCCACGGCCGTCCTGCCTTACCTGGAGGGCGACCGCCATCCTGCGGCCCTGCGCGGCTTGGTTGCCCAGATGGCGGCCACCATCGGGGCGCGGGTGACCATCGTGGACGCCGCGGGAAATGTGCTGGCGGATTCCCACCACGATCCTGACACGATGGAGAACCACGCCCACCGGCCGGAGATCCGCCGGGCCATGACAGGAGGGTGGGGATCGGCCATCCGCACGAGCCAAACCCTGGGGGAGCGCATGCTGTACGTGGCGGTCCCGGTCGGTGACCCGGCGCGACCGGCAGGGGTGGCCCGGGTGGCCTGGTCCCTGGCCCGGGTGGACCGCTGGCTGGGAGGACTGCGCCGGACGTTCTTGCTGGGCACGCTGGTCTCGCTGGCCCTGGCGGTGGGAGCCTCGGTGGCGGTGGCACGGTGGCTGAGCCGACCGCTGCTCGAACTGGGAGCGCGGGCGCGGGCCATGGCCGATGGCGACATGGACGGCCGGCTGTACCTGCGGGAGCCGCAGGAAGTGGCCGAAATCGGCTCTGCCCTGAACGAACTGGCTTCCCGCCTGCAGGGGACCATATCGGAACTGGAGCAGCAGCGCCGGGAACTGGCGGCGCTGCTGGAGCAAATGGTGGACGGAGTGGTGGTGGTCGGCCGGGGGGGGCAGCCGGTGCGCAGCAACGCAGCGGCGCGCCGGCTCCTGGGTGCGGGCCTGGCTGCCCCCGGGGTACGGGTAACCGAGGTGGTACCCCAACCCGAGGTGCGCAGGGCCCTGGAAGCCTGCCTGGGCGGGCAGCGGGAGGAAGTGATCCTGCAGCACGGCGACCTGCTCCTGCGCCTGGTCATGACCCCGGTGGAGGAGGGTGCCCTCATCCTGGTACAGGACCTCACCGCCGTGCGGCGCCTGGAGACCATGCGGCGGGACTTCGTGGCCAACCTCTCCCACGAGATCCGCACGCCCCTCGCGGTAATAAAGGCCCTGGCGGAGACGCTGGAGCGCACCTCGGACCCCGAGGAGGCGCGTCCCTTCCTGTTGCAGCTGGGAGGGCAGGTGGATCGCCTTGCCCTCCTCACGCGGCGCCTGATGGAACTGGCGCGCCTGGAGTCGGGGAATCCCGAACTCAACTTGCAGGATTGCCATCTGGGTGAAATTGCCCGTTCCACGGTCGATAGCCTGGCACCCATGGCTCGGCTGAAGGGGATATCCGTGGATCTGGACGTACCTGCGGACCTACCCCGCGTGCGGGGGGACCCCGACCTCCTGCGGGAGCTGCTGGGGAACCTCCTGGACAACGCCCTCAAGTTTACCTCGGCCGGCGGCCAGGTGAGGATTTCTGCCCGCCCCCGCGATGGGCGGGTGCTGGTGCAGGTGCGGGATACCGGCAGGGGAATCCCGGCGGCCGACCTTCCCCGGATTTTCGAGCGGTTTTACAAAGGCCAGGGGCGTCCGGGCGCGGGTACGGGCCTGGGTTTGGCCATATGCAAGCACATCGTGCTGGTCCACGGCGGCGAAATCTGGGCAGAAAGCGAGCCTGGGAAGGGCTCCACCTTCTCGTTCACCCTTCCCCTCCGGGGTCCGACTGAACGGGATTAGCACTCGGGCGAGGGGAGCCCGGACGTTAGCCGAAGCGGCCGGTGATGTAATCCTCGGTGCGCTTGTCCCGGGGGGCGGTGAAGATGCGATCCGTGGGCCCGTACTCCACCAGCTCCCCCATGAGGAAGAAGCCCGTGAAATCGGATATACGGGCGGCCTGCTGCATGTTGTGGGTGACGATGACGATGGTGTACCGGCTCTTCAACTGCTCGATCAGGTCTTCCAGTTTGCCGGTCGAGATGGGGTCCAGGGCCGAGGCAGGCTCGTCCATCAGGATGACTTCCGGCTCCACTGCCAGCACCCTGGCGATCACCAGGCGTTGCTGCTGCCCGCCCGACAGGCCCAGCGCGGAACGGAACAGCCTGTCTTTGACTTCGTCCCACAGGGCGGCTGCCTGGAGGCTGCGCTCCACGATCTGGTCCAGTGTTTTCCGGTCCTTCACCCCGTGGATCCGAGGGCCATATGCCACGTTCTCATATACCGACATGGGAAACGGGTTGGGGCGCTGAAATACCATCCCCACCCGCTTGCGCAGGCCCACCACGTCGGTGCCGGGCGCATAGATGTCGTGCCCGTCCAGGAATACCTGGCCCTTCGTTCGGGCGGATTCCACCAGGTCGTTCATACGGTTGAGGGAACGGAGGAACGTCGATTTCCCGCACCCCGATGGTCCGATGAGGGCGGTCACCCGGTTGGCCATGATTCCCAGGTTTACTTTCTTCAAAGCCTGGATATTGCCGTACCACACGGAAAGGTCGATGGCCCTGATTTTGTACTGGTTGTCGTTCAGACCGGCCACCTCCCGCAGGGGAGGGTAGCATTCCCCTATGAACGCCAGGTTAAGGGAGGTTAAACGCCGGGTTAACTGAGGAGGCGGCTGAACCGGGCCGATGGATCCCATGTACTCTTTTCCGAGATTTAAGGAAGAGATAACGAGCCTTTAAAGCGCGCTTAGAGACCCTCCCCTATAACGAAGGTGCAAGCCGGAAGAAGGAGGAGGGAAACCGTGCGCGCGAGACTGGGTGGCGCAACAAAGCGGGCTGGCAGGATGTCGCGCCTGGCGGCCGCTCTGGTGCTGGCGGCGGCCCTGGCCCTCGCGGTGTCGGGTTGTGGCGGCGGAGGGGCCACGCAGCCCGAGGAGAAGGGAAAAGTGCTGAAGGGCACCATCACCGCAGTGGGCTCCACGGCCATGCAGCCCCTGGTGGAGAGGGCGGCTCATAGGTTCATGCAGGCTCATCCCGAGGTGCAAATAAGCGTGCAGGGCGGGGGCAGTGGCACCGGCCTTTCTCAGGTGGCGGCAGGAGCATGCGACATCGGGAATTCCGACGTGTTTGCCGAGGAGAAGGAGGGCATCGATGCCTCCCAGTTGGTGGATCACAAGGTGTGCGTGGTGGGGATGGCGGCGGTGGTCAATCCCGGTGTGACGGTGGACAACCTCACCCGGCAGCAATTGATCGACATCTTCACCGGCAGGATCACCAACTGGAAGGAAGTGGGCGGGCCCGACGTCAAAGTGGTGGTGGTTAACCGACCCAAGGGTTCGGGCAGCCGGGCTACCTTCAAGAAGTACGCACTGGGCGGGGCCGAGGAAGTTCAGAGTATTGAGGAAGATTCCTCCGGTGCGGTGCGCCGGATCATCAGGGATACCCCGGGCGCCATCGGGTACCTGGCCCTCTCGTACCTGGATGGCAGCGTCAAGGTCATCAGCCTGGACGGGGTAGCTCCCACCAAGGAAAACATCGTGACGGGGAGATACCCGGTCTGGGCCTACCAGCACATGTACACTAAGGGACAGCCCTCCGGGGTGACGAAGGCCTTCATCGAGTACATGTTGTCTGCCGAGGTGCAGACCACGCTGGTGCCGGAGATGGGTTACATCCCGGTCACCGAGATGAAGGTGGAGCGCGACTGGAAGGGTAACGTCACGCCCAGGTAGCGGCGCGACACTGGGCGGCTGGAACCAAGGGTGGCGGTACGGCAGGCCCGCGGGGGGCCTGCCCTACCGCCTCCCGTGCGAGGAGGCAAAACATGAAAAAGAGCACCGACACGGGGGCTGGCATGCTCTCACGGAGGGTTGTCAGTGGCCGCTTGCGGAGGAGCGGTAGCGGGCTGTCATGGGAGCGGGGATTGCTCCTTGCCTGCGCGGGACTGGTAATCGTGCTTACCGTCAGCATCATCGTGTTCATTTCCACCAAAGGGCTGGCTACCTTCCTGGTGAACCGGGTGAGTCCAGCGGAATTCCTCCTAAGCACCGAGTGGGCGCCTGACCGTCCGGCAGAACAGGGCGGGCCCAGGGTGGGTGGCCTTCCCTACATCTTGGGGTCAGTGGCTGTTTCCGTACTGGCGGTAATGGTGGCTACCCCCCTCGGCCTTTCCGGAGCCGTGTTCGCGGTGGAGGTGGCACCCCGCTGGGGCCAGCGCGTGCTGCAACCCGCTCTGGAGATGCTGGCGGGAATTCCCTCGGTGGTGTACGGGTGGATGGGACTGACCGTGCTGGTGCCGTTCGTGCGCGAGCACGCAGGAGGCCTGGGCTTCAGCCTGCTGGCGGGCTTCCTGGTGTTGTCGGTCATGGTCCTGCCCACCATTTTCACCGTTTCCGCGGACAGCCTGCGGGCTCTGCCCCCCGATCTCAAGGAAGCCGCCTACGCCCTGGGATCCACCCGCTGGCAGACCATACGGCGGGTGCTCCTGCCGGCGGCGCGATCCGGTATCATAGCCGGTGTGGTTCTGGGGCTGGCGCGGGCCTTCGGGGAGGCGCTGGCCGTGCAGATGGTGATCGGCAACACCCGCAAGATCCCTACTTCTCTGCTGGATCCCGTGACGACCCTCACCAGCGCCATCACCATGGACATGCCGTATACGGTCATGGGGTCACTGTGGAACAACGTGCTGTGGTCCATGGCCCTCCTGCTCCTCTTGATGTCCTGCGGGTTCATCGTCGCCATCAAGCTCATAGCCCGGCGGGGGGTGAAACTGTGAATGCCCGCACGGCAGACAGGGTTGCCACGGCACTCTTCTGGCTGGGAGCCATCCTGCTGGTGGCCTTACTGGGTGGCCTGCTGGGGTACATCGTGTACCACGGGGGACGGCACATTACCTGGGACTTCCTCACTTCGCCCCCGGAAACCATAAGGGCAGGTGGGGGCATAGGACCGCAGCTGTTCAACTCCCTGTACCTGCTCATCCTCTCCATGGCCATTACGGTGCTCATTGGCCTGCCGGCCGGGATCTTCCTGGCGGAATACGCCCGACCCGGCCTGGTCACCGAGGCCGTTCGATTCAGCATCGAAACCCTGAGTTCGTTGCCCTCCATCGTGGTGGGACTCTTCGGGTTGCTGGTTTTCGTCGTGCTCACGGGGTGGGGGTATTCGCTGATGGCGGGAGCGCTGGCCCTCACCGTGATCAACCTGCCTCTGATCGTACGGGTATCCGAAGAGGCCATTCGCAGCGTACCGCACGACCTGCGCGAGGGCAGCCTGGCTCTGGGGGCCAGCCAGTGGCAAACCATCTGGAAGGTGGTGATGCCCTGCGCTTTCCCGGGCATCCTGACGGGAGTGATCATCGCCGCCGGCCGCGTTTTCGGTGAGGCGGCCGCGTTGCTGTACACGGCCGGAATGAGCAGCCCCCGCCTGCACTTTGGCCTGTGGAACCCCGCCCACCCTTCTTCACCCCTGAACCCCTTCCGGCCCGCGGAGACGCTGGCCGTCCACATCTGGAAGGTGAACGCGGAGGGGCTTATCCCCGACCTGCGCCGGGTGGGGGACGGGGCGGCGGCGGTGCTCGTCCTGGTGGTGCTCGGGTTCAACCTGGGGGCAAGGTGGCTGGGCCGCCGCATCCACCGCCGCCTCACCGCCGCCTGACCGCCGCCTGACCGCCAAGCCCGCCCGTGAACTGCCCGGTGTGCAGGGGGAGCCGTTCCACACGGGTGCGGCTATGCAGGATGAAGGACCGCCGGCTGCGACTGGCGAAGTGATGCGTGTGTTCGGTTATGTACGCCCACACCGGGCAGAACTGAAGATCGGTGAGTACCAGGTGTTTCGGGCCCACTATTGTGGGCTTTGTGTCGCGCTGGCTCGACTGGGGGGAACACGGTGCAGGTTGACCGTGACCTATGAGGGGGCGTTTCTGGGGTTGTTGCTTTCGTCGCTGCGACCCGGGGCGGTCACCTACCGCTGGGGGCGCTGTCCTCTTCCTCCCTGGCGCCGTGTACCCCTGGCCGTGGCATCCCGCGAGCAGCAGTATGCGGCCGCCGTCAGCGTCCTGCTGGCGTATCACAAGTTCCTGGATGACCTTCGGGACGGTGGTGGCGGTCTGGGCGGACGGGTCAGGGTGCTGGAGGCAACCGCAGGCAAGTTTCTGCTGCGGCGCGCGGCGTGCCGGGCGGCCCGGATGTATCCCCGCGAGGCCAGAATGGTGGAGGAACGCCTGGCCGAACTGGCCGTGCGGGAGCAGGAGGGATGCCCGGACCTGGACTGGACGGCTGACCCCTTCGCCCGCCTGATCGCGGACGTGGCAGCGGGTCCCTCGTACTGGGAGCCCCGCCCGGACGACGCCCGGGCAAGTGGTCGCATCCGGGAAGGCCTTCGCTACCTGGGTTACAACCTGGGCAAGTGGATATACACTGCCGACGCCATGGCTGACCTGGAGGAGGACGCATCTGCCGGCCGCTACAACGTAATTGCTGCCGCGTGCGGTGGCCCCACGGGCTGGGATGACGGGAGCCTGCGGGAGCGGGTGAGGGACCGGGTCGGGTTTGTGCTCACGCAATGCCTGGCCCGGATGGCGGAGGTTGTGGAACTTTTGCCCCTGGAGAGCAACCGGGGGCTGATCGAGAACGTCGTGTACCTTGGTTTGCGGAACCAGACGGAGAAGGTGCTGGCCGGACCCCGGGGAGGTAAATGTGGTGAGAGATCCATACCAGGTGCTGGGCCTGAGACCGGGTGCCAGCGAGGCGGAGATCAAGCGTACGTACAGGGAACTGGTCAAGAAGTATCATCCCGACCGGTACCGGGATAACCCTCTGGCAGAACTGGCCGAAGAGAAGCTGCGGGAGATCAACGAGGCCTACGAGTATCTGATGTCGCAGCGCCAGGGCTCCGGCCCGGCCTGGTCCCGGTCCGGCAGCGGGGAAGGGGAGGCCAGGGCGGGGGGGCGTTACAGTTCGGGCACACACGGGGATTACGCCCGCGTCCGCCAGCTCATTGATCTGGGTGACCTCGATCAGGCGGAAGAGTTAATGAGAAACCTGAATCCTCGGGATCCGGAGTGGATGTTCCTCAAGGGAGTGATATCCCTGCGCAAGGGATGGTACGACCAGGCGTACCATCTGTTCCGTCAGGCTGCCGCTGCTGCCCCGGACAATTTCGAGTACCGGCAGGCGGTCGAGCAGATGGAGACGGCCAACCGTGCGTACCAGGCGGCCGGGCGCCGCCGCGAGGGGGTCGACCCCTGCACGGTGTGCACGGCGCTGTGGTGCACCGACTGCATGTGTGAGTGCTGCGGAGGCGACCTCATCCAGTGTTGCTAGGATCGTATTTCGCCGCGGGCCCTGTGGGTCAGGGCAGGCGTCCGGCACGGACGAGGGGGCTTTCTCTGGGGGCATTGCTGGTGGCGGGTGCAGTGCTGCTGGTCTACCTGGCGGTGGTGGTCCCCACTAACCGGCTGTTCTTCCTGGGGGCGAGCACCCTGGCACTCCATATCTTGGCGCTTGAGGCTGGTCCGGCGATGGGGGCAGTGTCCGTGCTGGCGGCAGCACTGCTGGTGTTCCTGCTGCTTCCCGTGGGGCCGTGGACCCTGGCCTTCTGGGGATTTTTCGCACCTTATGCCCTCGTGAAGTACGGAGCGGATAGGCTGCGGTGGCCCGGGGTGGCGTGGGTGCTGAAACTGCTGTTTTTCAACCTCTGCCTGGCAGGAGCCCTGACCGTGTTAACCACACTGTCCCTGGGGCAGGAAGGCCGCCCGTCCGAGTTGCTCGCGCGGGGGTCTGCCTGGCGGGCACTGGTGGCCGCGGCAGGCAATGCGGTTTTCCTGGTCTTCGATTGGGCGCTGTCGTATTTCGCACGCTACTTCATGCGCCGTTTCCGGCCAGGCTACCGCACCTGAAGGGTGCGGTGTCAGGGAGCGGTGCGGTGCTCGTTGGGGAAGCCGAGGATTTCTTCGGCGGCTCTGCCCACCGCGGGGGCGAAGTCGGCGGGGGCGAAGATGTAGAATCGCCAGAGGTGGCGGTACATCTCGTCCAGGCAGGTGATTTCTCGACGGCCTACCTCTGGTTCGTTGAGGAGGCGGAGCCCGGCGGGCGTGATGACCGGTACCGCCGCTTCTTTCATGGTGCTGGCTTCCGGGCAGTAAACGATGACCCCCACTTCCGCGGGGGTGGTCGTGCCCGCGGCACCGGCTTGCGATGGAACGCTCGCGGGAACGGCGATGCCTGCGGCCGCGGCTCGGGATGGGGCGGTCATGCCGGCGGCGCGGGCGAGTTCGGCCTCCAGGGCGTGGCGAGCGGAAGGAGAAGGGCGGTATTGCCCGATAAGGTGGCGCTGGGCTTCCTCTCCTATGCCGTCCAGGGATAAGACGTAGGCACGCTTGTAGAGACGGCGCTCCCGCACCGCGCGCAGCAGGAAAGAGATGCCGGGTTGGGGCGGGCCGTCCGGAACGAGGGCGGGGAGGCACTCCAGCAGGGTTTCGTCGGTCTGATCGTACAGATGCACTTCGGTGAGGCCCTGGCTGGTGGCCAGTTCCACCGCCCGGGCCACCATGGCCCCGGCTGCGATCTTGGCGTGATGGTAATAGAGGCGCTCGGTGAGGAAGTAGCGCAGGCGCAGCAGGTGGGAGAGCTCCGAGCGCGCGTCGGGGCGTTCCATGCCATGCCTGGTGAGGTTGAAGGTCAACTGGTCGCCCGTGAGGGAGAAATAGGCGAATATCCGGTCGTCATAGGCCTGGGTCAGGCCGGCGTAATAGGCGTCGCGGCGGACGTAATCGAGCAGGTCGGCGTCTACGGCGCCGGCCACTACCTGTCCCACCCAGGCGGGGATGCCGCGGCTGGCCCCCTGGCCGGTGAGGACGGCATAGACGTCCTCGTCCAGGCCCAGGCGGCGCAGGACCTCGCCGGTGGGTCCTTCCTGCAGGAAGCGGGAGAAGCGGGCGGGGCTATCGTGCCGGGGGAATATGCGGGTTTCGTCCTCGAAGGTGTGGCCGAACGGAAGGTGGGTGATGTCATGCACCAGGGCGGTCATGCGGGCCAGGCGCACCAGACCCGAGTCGAGGGGGTGTCCCCGGCTTGCAATTGCCCCCAGCAGCCGTTGCACCACGGCCAGGGTCCCCAGGGAGTGTTCGAAGCGGGTGTGTGTACATCCCGGGTAGACCAGGTATGCTGCGCCTACCTGCTTAATCCCCCGCAGCCGCTGCATGGGTCGGGTATCCAGTACGGCCAGTTCTTCAGGCGAAATGACCACGTCTCCGTGTACGGGATCGCGTATGGTGATAGCCTCCATCCCCAACCATCCCCTTCGTTCAACCTGAAGTGGAGCCGGGTGCCGGCCGGTGGCGAATAATAGGGAGAAAAATCTTGTGATTGCGCAGCAAGCGACAAAGTCTACGCCCAGGTGTTGCTATAATGTTCCAGGGGCGGAAACCGTGGCTAACGGTTCCTATGCCAGGTGGGCCGGTAGCTGGCGCTGGTCCCGTGCCCGTCCCCAGCCTCTGGTGGCCACTGCGAGCAGGGTGCTGGGGGACAGGCTCTGGCCCCTGCTGGTGCTGGGTGTGTTGCTGGCGAGGGCTGGCCTCTTCGGTTCGCTGTACCCCTTCGGCCTTCCCTTTTACCTGGCCGTGGCCCGTGCCCGGCCCCGCGTGCGCCTCCCGGTGGCGGTGGCCCTGGTGGTGGGGGCCGCTACCAGGGAACTGCTGCTGGGGCTGGAATTGGGTCTGCTCCTCGTGTTTGCCCGACTCCTGGTGGCACGTCTGCCGGTGAAGGCGGACGGGAACCCCCTGGGCCCGGGTGTGATTGCGTTCTGCCTGACGGCCACGGTCAGATCGGCGGCGGCCGTCGCCGCCGGCCCCACTCCTGTGGATTTGGCGCTGGCCCTGGCCGAGTCCTGCCTGGCCTTCCTCCTTACCCTGGTCAGTGCCTACGCCATACCGCCTCGCTCCCGTACTGAGGAGGTTTTCGAGGGGACGGGGAGGCAGGCCGGGAGGCGGGGTATGGAGCAGGTCCTGGCCCTGGCCGTGCTGGGGGCAGGCGCGGTGGCGGGTACGGCGGGCATCCCTCTGGGTCCCCTGGAGGCCCAGGGCACCATGGTCCTCGTCCTCACCCTGGTGGCGGGGTACGCCGGGGGTGCAGGGCTGGGAGCGGCTGCGGGCGTGGTGGCCGGCCTGGTGACGGCGGCCCCGGGGGCGGCGTGGGCGGTCGCGGTGCCGGCGTTCGCGGGTTTGGCGGCGGGTGTGTTCCGGGAACTGGGCCGGGTGGGGACCGGCATCGGTGGCGTCCTGGGTTCCCTCCTCATGACGTTTCACTCCTATCCGCACGCACCCTCCGGCCTGGTGCTGGTGGAGTGTGTGGCTGCCCTCGCCTTGTTTGCCGTTATCCCCGGGGGCTGGTTGCAGGCCGCCCAGACCGCCTTTCGGGGCGCGGGTGAGGCGGAACTGGGAGTGACGCGGCAGCGCCGGCTGCACCATCGGGTGGTGCAGCGGCTCTACGGTACATCCCGGCTGCTGGCCGATCTCGATCGCAGCCTGGCCTCTTGTGCAAGTCCGTCGCGGGTGGAAACGCTCTGGGAATTTGCGGGCCCCGTGGCCTTCCGCCTGTGCGACCGGTGCAGCGGATTCCGCTCTTGCTGGGAGGAGGAATTCCACCAGACCTACCATGGCATCCTGGGCCTCCTGGAAGTGACGGAACGGGGAGGCAAGCCCAGCCTGGGCGATCTCCCCGAGGCGCTGAGGCGCCGCTGTCCCCATGCCGAGCAACTGGTGGCGGCGGTATCGGGTCTGGGGGAACTCTACCATACGAGCCGCCACTCCCAGGAAAGAGTCCAGGAATACTGCTCCCTCATGCATGAGCAGGTGGCCACGCTGGCCCGGGTCATCGGCAAGATGGCCGACCAGGCGGCCGCGCCACCCAGTCCGGCGGTGGAAATCCACCCGCTCGGGTATGACCTGGGTTCCAGTACCCTGCCCCGGCATGGGGAAAGGGTGCCGGGGGACTCCGTGCTGGTGAAGGAACTCGAGGAAGGGCGCCTGCTGGTGGTGATTTCCGACGGGATGGGGGTGGGAGAGGAAGCCCACCAGAGCAGCCAGTCGGCCTGTACTCTGGTGGCCCGCATGGTGGATGCCGGTTTTGACCTGAGTCTGGCGGCCAGGTTGGCCAACCTGGTGATGCAACGGCACGGGGAGCAGGACCGATTTGTGACCCTCGATGCCGCCCTGCTGGATCTGCGCACGGGGCAGGGGGCCATCCTCAAGATGGGGGGTGCCCCCTCCTATCTGAAACGGGGCAAGGAGGTTACACCCCTGTACTCCTCGTCCTGGCCGGTGGGGATACTCCCTGTGGTGCGCGCGGAAATCCAGGAATTCGCCCTGGGACCGGGAGATCTGCTGGTCATGGCCACGGACGGCCTCTGGGACCGAAACGGTCAGCGTGACGAGGACTGGGTGCTGGCCTGGCTGAGCCGGGCGAGCTTGGTCACTCCCGCCGAGGTGGCCGAGCGCCTTCTTAACAGGGTTACCGATCACGGGCGCCGGCCTCTGGGCGACGATGTGGCCGTCGTGGTGTTGCGCGTGCTCCCCCCTGCATAGGATGGGTAGCGCGGACGGCTCCGCCCGACGCGTGCCGCCTGCGCCCGCGGGCAGCCCTGGGGCGGAGCCGTCGCCAGCGTGAATAGCACGCGCCCTGGTCTTGACAGTCTTGGCGACCTCTCCCAACCCCTTGGGAGTGGGCGGAAGCCCGCTCCCCTCTTTCTATTCCGGGGGCGGTGGCCGATCTCAGTGCAGGAAAAGGCGGCCAACTGGTGAAACTCTGTACGGGGGAAGGGATTGGGCGACGTATACGGACGGGTCCTGAGATATGCGGAGCGCCACCAGATGTTCTCTCCCGGGGACGCTGTGGTGGTGGCGGTGTCGGGGGGTGCGGATTCCGTAGCTCTCCTGCATCTCCTGTGGCGGATGGCGGGACGTCTGGGACTGCGCCTGCACGTGGGGCACCTCAACCACCTCCTGCGGGGCGGCCAGGCGGAGGAAGACGCCAGGTTCGTGGCGGAACTGGCCGGGTTCTTGGGGATCCCCTGTACGGTGGGTCGGGAAGATGTGGCCGCCCGCGCCGCCTCTGCCCGCGTGGGACTGGAGGAGGCGGGCAGGGAGGCCCGTTATGACTTTCTGCGCCGGCTGGCGGCCGAGGTCGGTGCCCGGCGCATCGCCCTCGGCCATACGCGCGACGACCAGGCGGAGACGGTCCTCATGCGGCTCTTGAGGGGGACGGGCATTGAGGGGCTGGCGGGCATCCCCCCGGTGAGGGGTCCCATCGTACGCCCCCTGCTGACCGTGGGACATGCGGAACTTGAGGAGTACTGTCGAGAGCAGGGCCTGACCTGGCGCCTTGATCCCTATAATTTCGACCCCGGCTATCTGCGCAACCGGGTGCGCCATCGCCTCCTGCCCTGCCTGGAGGAAGTGGCGGGGGCGGGGGTGCGCGAGCGGTTGGCTGAACTGGCCGAGGCACTGCGGTCCGACGTGGAGTGGCTGCGGGAGGTAGAGGAGCAAACCCTGGCCCGCGTGGCCACCCGGCGCGGAGACAGTGTGGTGCTTGACGCGGCTCGCCTGGAGGCTCTTTCCCCGGCCCTCAGGGGACGGCTGGTGAGGCGGGCCGTCCACATGGTCAAGCAGCCTGGCCGCCAGCTGGGGCTCGCCCACGTGCAGGCGGTGTTGGACCTGCTCGCCAGGCGGACCCCCGCGGGCGAGGGTGCGCCGGAGGTGCACCTGCCCGGGGGAGTGGTGGCTTGGGTGGCTTCCGATGGTTTGGTGATCGAGCCTGCGGTTGCGGAGCGCCAGTCCACAGGAGCCGGGCCGGTGGGCGGGGTCACGAGAAGGGGCAAGCGGGAAAGACCGGTTGGTTATCAGTATGCACTGCCGGTGCCGGGGTTCGTGGAGGTGCCTGAAGCGGGCCTGATCCTTCACGCCCATGTGCTACACGACCCGGCCGCGCAGGGTGCGGAGCCCGGGCGCCTTGCCCGGCGCGCCATGCTGGACTATAATAAAACGGGAGCGCAGTTGCTAGTGCGTTCGTGGCGACCGGGCGACAGGTTCGTCCCGCTTGGGATGGAGTCGCCCAAGAAGCTCCACGATTTCTTCGTGGATGAGAAGGTTCCGCGGGTGCAGAGGCAACGTATCCCGCTTGTTTTGTCTGGAGACGAAATCATCTGGGTGGTGGGGTATCGCATCGACCATCGCTACCGGGTGACGCCCGCCACCCGTGATATCCTGGTACTGGAAGCGTCCGGTATGGAAGATCTCGAGGAAGAAAGGGGGGCATGAGGTGAACCGGGCATTCCGCACCCTGGCAGTTTACGTGGTCCTTCTGTTCCTGAGCATCGTGGTCATCAACTACTTCTCCCAGCACGCCCCCGTTCAGGAGATCACCTACAATCAGTTCCTGCAGTATGCCAAGGATGGCCAGGTAAGTGACGTCGAAATCGTGGTGGAAAAAGGGGAAACCACCGGCCGCCTGAAGTCCGGGCAGAGCTTCCGGGTGGTGCTCCCCAGCGATCCCTCCCTTTATACGTTGCTCGAGGAGAAGGGTGTCATCATCAAGTTCCGTCTGCCCCAGGACCCCCCCTGGTGGATGGCGCTGATTACCACCATCCTGCCCGTCCTCCTCATCGCGGGCGTGTTCTTCCTGCTCATGCAGCAAACCCAGGGGACGGGTAGCCGGGTGATGCAGTTCGGGCGTTCCCGCGCCCGGCTGGTATCGGAAGACAAGAAGAAGGTCACCTTCGCCGACCTGGGCGGGGTGGAGGAGGTCAAGGAAGAACTCAAGGAGATCGTGGACTTCCTCCGCCATCCCAAGCGTTATCTGGAGATGGGTGCGCGCATTCCCAAGGGTGTGTTGCTGGTGGGTCCCCCCGGCACGGGCAAGACCCACGTGGCGCGGGCCGTGGCGGGTGAGGCCGGTGTCCCGTTCTTTTTCATCAGCGGTTCTGACTTCGTAGAGATGTTCGTGGGTGTAGGAGCTTCACGCGTGCGCGACCTGTTCGAGCAGGCGAAGAAGCACGCCCCTGCCATCGTGTTCATAGATGAGATAGATGCCGTGGGGCGTCAGCGCGGTGCCGGCTATGGCGGTGGCCACGATGAGCGGGAGCAAACCCTGAACCAGCTCCTGGTGGAGATGGACGGCTTCTCCACCAACGAAGGGATCATCGTGATGGCGGCCACCAACCGGCCCGACGTGCTGGATCCTGCCCTGTTGCGGCCGGGCCGCTTCGACCGCCAGGTGGTGATCGACCGGCCCGACCTGAGGGGTCGCCTGGAGATCCTGCGCATCCACACCCGCAACAAGCCCCTGGATAAGGACGTGGATTTGGAGGTGGTCGCCCGCCGGACTCCCGGCTTCACCGGGGCCGACCTGGAGAACGTGGTGAACGAGGCGGCCCTGCTGGCAGCCCGCCAGCGCCGGCGGAAGATCACCATGGAAGACCTGGAAGATGCCATCGACCGGGTGGTGGCCGGTCCCGAAAAGAAGAGCCGGGTTATGAGTGAGAAGGAGCGCCGGGTGATTGCCTACCACGAGGCTGCCCATGCCCTGGTGGCCAAGCTGTTGCCCGGTACCGATCCCGTGCACAAAGCGTCGATCATCCCCCGGGGAGCCGCCCTGGGGTACGTCCTGCAACTCCCCACCGAAGACCGCTATATCATGACCAAGGCCGAACTGATGGACCGTATCACCTCGGCCCTGGCGGGTCGGGCCGCCGAGGAACTGGTCTTCAACGAAGTTTCCACCGGGGCCGCCCACGACCTGGAGACGGTGACCAAGCTGGTCCGGCGCATGATCACCGAGTACGGCATGAGCGAGACGCTGGGGCCGCTTACCTTTGGTACCAAGGAAGAACTGGTTTTCCTGGGTCGGGACATCGCCCGGGAGCGCAACTACTCCGAAGAGGTGGCGGCGGCCATCGACAAGGAAGTGCGGGCTATCGTCAATGCCTGTTACTCGCGCGCCACCCAGCTCCTGCGCGACCACCGGGAAACGCTCGACCGCGTGGCCGCTGCCCTCCTGGAGAGGGAGACTCTGGAGGGGCCGGAACTGGATGCTCTGCTGGCCGGTCTCCCCGTCCCCAGCAAGCCGCCCATACCCGGTACCCGCTCCGGCCGGGAGGAGGAGGGCAAAGAAAAACGGGCCCCCGTGCCGGCGCCGGAAGTGATTCCGTCTCCGCCCCGCCCGGCGCCCGCACAGGAAGTCTGACCGGGTCGTGCCTTGTTCCTTTCACCCGGGGAGGTTTTGTCCGGTCCCGGGCGTTCCGGTCCGGTAGCAGCTGCCGCGGCCCTGGCGGGTAGGCCCGCTACCTAGCCCGGGCGGGCAGCAGTAACTCCGCGATGTGCATTACCTTTTGCGGGGAGGCCTTGCGATGGAGGCCTCCCCGTAGCTGTAGCAGGCAGCCCGGGCATGCCACTGCCACCACGTCGGCACGGGCAGCGGCGACCCACTCCAGTTTTTGCTCCAGAAGGGCAGCGGACAGGGAGGGGTGCTTGAAAGAGTACGTGCCGCCGAAGCCACAGCAACGATCGGCGTAAGGCATCTCCCGGAACGTGAATCCCGGCAGGCTGGCAAGGAGACGGCGGGGCGCCTGGCCGTCGCCGAGGCGGTAGCGCAGGTGACACGAATCGTGGTACGTCACCGTGGCCGGCTGGTCGGTGCCGGCGAAAAGCGCGGCGGGGGGGATGTCCTGGGAGGTGAGGAAGCGGGTGAACTCGAAGGTGCGTGCCGCCAGGGTACGCGCCTGTTCCTCCCAGCGGGAGTTGCCTGCCAGGACGCGGGCGAAGTCGAACTTGAGGGCGACGGCACAGGTGGGACAGCAGGTGACCACCGCGTCAGCGCCGGAATCCAGCAGATGGCCGATGTTGTAGCGGGCGGGGCGGGAGGCATCCTGTCCCGTGTATATGGCAGGGGCGCCGCAGCACCCCTGACCGCGCGGGTAGATGACGTGGAAGCCGGCCTGACCGAGTACCTCCATGGCTGCCCGGCCGACCTCGGGGTACACGTGTTCCACCAGGCACCCGGCGTAGAACGCCACCGTTTTCACCCGCTCGGCCCCGGGTGCGTACGCGGCCTTCTGTCCAGAGCCTGCAGCGGCCTCGAGCGGCGAGGAGCGGCCCAGCCGGGAGGCCAGGGACGGCTGCAGGGCCGGCAGGCTGCGGAAAGAAGTGGCCTCACGGAGCAGGGGTCCGGTGCGGGTCATGCCCTGTGCCTGCAGGGGCCGGGAGGCAACCCGCGCGGCGGACAGACCTGCCCGCATCAGGGCGGGTCGAGCGGTGATGGCTGCTACCAGGCGGTCGCTGGGCGGCAGGGGCCGCGTCCGGGCCAGGCGACGCCGCAGTTCCAGGATCAGTTCGGGTATGGGGAGGCCGCAGGCGCAATAGTCCAGGCAGGCCCCGCAGGCCGTGCACAGGGACTGGGGTTTGTCAGCCAGAGCCAGGCTGGCCGGCCCCCCGGGGAGGAAGGCGGTGAGCAGGCTACCGATCCCGCCCGTGTATGCGGTTCCTCCGAATACGTGGCCACCCACCAGGGTGAAGACGGGGCACACGTTCAAGCAGGCGGCACATCTCACACACCTCAGGAGAATGCGGAAGGTGGGGTCGCGCGCCAGTTCCAGGCGTCCGTTGTCCAGCAGGACGACGTGCATTTCCTTGGGGCCGGCCAGAGACGGGCTGGGCCCCGAGATCATGGTCACGTAGCTGGTGAGGCGCTGGGCGGTAGCGTTGCGCGGCAGGATGCGCAGGATGGGAACCAGGTCAGCCATGGTGGGAATCAGCTTCTCGTACCCCACTATGGCCACGTGCACGGGAGGCAGGGTGGTGGTCAGGCGGGCATTGCCCTCGTTGGTGAAGATGACCAGCGTTCCCGTGGATGCCACCGCCGCATTGGCTCCCGAGATCCCCATCTGGGCGCCCAGGAACTCGGCGCGCAGGTGGCTGCGGGCTGCCTGTACCATGGCCCCGATGTCGGGGGCGACGGAACGTGAGAGGACCTGGCTGAAAATGGAGGCCACCTGGTCACGGTTCAGGTGCAGGGCGGGCATGACCATGTGCGAGGGGCGCTGCCCCAGTTGCTGGATGATCCACTCGCCCAGGTCAGTTTCCACCACGTGCACACCGGCTGCGGCCAGCGTGGGGTTGAGGTCGATTTCTTCCGAGGCCATGGACTTGGACTTGACGGCACGGGTGATGCCCTTTTCGCGGGCCAGGTTAACGACGTAATCCACGGCGGCGCGGGCATCGGGGGCGCGGAAGACGACCGTGCCCCGGCTGCGGGCTGCCCTTTCGAACTGGTCGGCCAGTTCGGGCAAGCGGGCGATGGCCCTGTCTTTTATGGCGGCTAATTGTTCGCGCAGGGCGGGGAAATCGTATCCCGAGAACACTTCCCGCCGCGACACCACGAAGGCATCGGTGAAACGCCCCAGTACGGTACGCAGGGTTTCGTTGGCAAGGGCTTCCTTGACCCGCTGGGGAAACGGAACCGTCACGTTCCTCACCACCGCCCGGTCGTTGTCAGGCAAGGATTCGCCCTGTCGGCGGGGGGTTCCTGCGAGAACGCAGCATGAGGCGTGCATGCGCTGGGTTTAGGGCGTGAACCCTTGTCCCACTTCGCGCAACACCAGGAAGGAGTTAACCCGGTGATGTCGAATGCATGGACAGGAGACACGGGGATCGTACCCCCGGCAGCACGAGCGATCCGGCGGGCCTACGGCGGCTGCGTGAGGGAGAGCGGCGGGCGCCTGCAACTCCGAGGAAGGGTGGCGAAGGATCTGAGGGGAACGGACGGGCCGCGTAGTGTGCAGGCACTTGAGAGGGCACTGGACGTCCTGGAGGCACTCGCGGGCCAGAGGCAGCCCATGCGCCTGGTGGACCTCTCCCAACAGTTGGGGCTGCACAAGAGTACGGTGCACCGCCTGCTGTCCACCCTTGGAAAACGTCGTTATGTGGAACGGGACGGCAACACGGGAAGGTATCGCTTGGGGCTGAAAGTGTTCGAATTGGGGTCCCGGTTTTTTAACAGCATGGAATTGCGGCAGGAAGCACGGCCGCTGCTGCAGGAGTTGGTGGATCAGACCCTGGAGACAGCCCACCTGGGCATCCTCGATGAGGGCCAGGTAGTTTACATCGAGAAGGTGGAGAGCCCGCAGACGGTGCGCATGTATTCGGAGCTGGGCAAGCGGGCTCCCGCCCACTGCACGGCCATGGGTAAGGTGCTGCTTGCTCACCTGCCCGAGGCGGAACTGGACCGGATCATCGCCATGCGCGGGCTCACCCGTTACACCAGCAACACCATCGTCGAGGCCGATCAGTTGAAGGATCACCTGCGCCGGGTGGCGGTGCAGGGCTATGCGGTCGATGATACCGAGCACGAGGAAGCCATCAGGTGTGTGGCAGCACCCGTGCGTAACTACCGGGGGGAGGTAGTGGCCGCGCTGAGCGTGTCGGGGCCGGCGGTGCGCCTGAGCCGGGAGCGGATCGGGGAGGTGGCCCAGATGGTGAAGGCGACGGCCCTGCGCATCTCCCGCCGGCTGGGATACAACGGGGAGGGCGCGTAGCCAGATTTTTGTCTGCGTGATCAGTGGAACTGAGTTGCACATCGTGCCTGGCCCCAAGTTCTGGACCACGGTGTGGATGATCGGACCAGCCCTTCTCGGGTTCTTCGGCGGCCCGAGTGCCAGCCAGGACCACCCTGTCGCGGGCCTGCGTGGTAGAATGGGGGAGGGGGAGGGCCGGTGAAGGGGCGCGAACTGGTGAGGGCACTGCAAGGGCTGGTCGGTCCGGACCGGGTGGTGGCATCTCCGGTGACCCTGGCCACCTACGGGTACGATGCCACGCTGCTGGAAGGACGCGCCGAAGCGGCGGTGTTTCCTACCAGCACCGATCAGGTATCTAAGGTCTTGCGTTATTGCCACGACCATGGCATCCCCGTTACCCCGCGCGGTCACGGCACCGATCTGAGTGGGGGGTCCATCCCCCAGGGCGGCGTGGTGATGGTTCTCACCCGCATGGACCGCATTCTGTCGATCGATGCCGGCAACCGGGTGGCGGTGGTGCAACCCGGCGTGGTCAACATGGATTTGCAGAAGGCGGCAGAAAGGGTAGGCCTTATGTACGCCCCCGACCCCGCCAGCCAGAAGGTGTGCTCCCTGGGGGGAAACGTGGGCGAGGGTGCCGGGGGCATGCGGGGCTTCAAGTACGGGGTAACCAAGGACCACGTGATTGGGTTAAAGCTGGTGCTGGCCGACGGCGAGGTGTGCCAGGTGGGCGGGCCGCTCGAGCCCGTGGTCGCCGGCCCGGACTGGGTGGGGCTCATGGTCGGTTCCGAGGGTACGCTGGCCGTGGCGACGGAGATTACGGTGCGGCTGTTGCCCAAGCCACCGGCAATTAAGACCATGCTGGCGGTGTTTGACCGCCTGGAGGATGCGGGGACGGCGGTCTCGGCCATCGTGGCGCGGGGAATCATCCCCACCACCCTGGAACTGATGGACCGTTCCGTTATTGAGGCGGTTGAGGCTTACGTTCACGCGGGATTACCCACCGATGCGGAGGCCGTGCTCCTCATCGAAGTGGATGGCGTGGAGTCAGCGCTCGACCGGCAGGCGGCGGTTATCCAGCAAGTTTGCTCCCAGCGAGGGGCCCGCGAGGTGCGGGTCGCGCGGTCAGCAGCGGAGCGGGATACCCTTTGGCTGGGTCGTCGCACGGCCATCGGTGCCATTGCCCGCCTGCGTCCGTGCTATGACCTTGAGGACGCCACCGTCCCCCGCAACCGCCTGACAGAGATGCTCCGCCAGGTGACGGATCTGGCGCGCGAGTACGGGCTACAGATCGGGATGCTGGCCCATGCCGGTGACGGCAACCTGCATCCCCTCATCCTGTTCGACGACCGGGATCGCGACGAGGTGGATCGGGTTATGGCGGCCAGGCGCGAGTTATTCCGACGGGCCCTGGCTCTGGGGGGCACCCTCTCCGGCGAGCACGGTATCGGCATCCTGAAGAAAGAATTCATGCCCTGGCTTTTCGAAACGGGTGCATTGCAGGTCATGGCCGGTATCAAGGCGGCTTTCGATCCGGGGGGAACACTGAACCCGGGCAAGATCCTGCCAGGGGAGGAGTCGGGCGATGTCGCTTGAGCCGCTTCGTGAGGAGATGCTGCTCGCCCGGCTGGAGGCCTTGCTGGGACCGGAGGCCGTGCGACCGGGTGAGCAGCCGGTGAGAGGGCAAGGCCCCGGCCACGAGGCTGCGGGAGCCCCCGGGCACGAGGCTGCAGGAGATCCCGGGAGGAACCCCGAGGTATGGGTGAGTCCAGGGGACGAAGAACAGGTCAAGGACTTACTGGCGTGGGCCACGCAGCAGAAGGTCCCTGTGTACCCGCGGGGAGGAGGTACCAGGTGGCGGGCGGCGTTCCGCCCTTTCCGTGGAGGCGTGGGGCTGGACACGCGGCGGCTTGACCGCCTGGAGGACCTGGATGTGGAAAACCTCACCGTGGTAGCGGGCGCCGGGACGACGCATGCTGTCCTGCAGGAAGCCCTTGCTGGCCACTGCCTTTTCTTTCCCCCGGAAACGGCCTGGCCGGAGATGTCCACACTGGGGGGCGAAGTGGCTACAGACGCGTCGGGGCCCCGCAAGTATGCCTACGGTTCTGTTAGGACGTACCTCCTGGGATGCCGGGTGGTGTTTCCCAGCGGTTCCGGTGGTCTTTTCGGGGGTAAGCAGGTGAAGAACGTCTCCGGGTATGATGTTTCCCGGTTCCTGTGCGGTTCCTGGGGGTCCCTGGGCGTGATTACCCGGGTCATCCTCAAGGTGAGGCCGCTTCCGGAGCAGGCCGTCGTGAAAGTGCTCACGGGCGCACCATCGGCATTGTTGCGGGCGGCGGAGGAGGTCCGCCGCGAACTCTACGGTGCTGCTGCCATAGAGGTATTGCTCGGGCAAGCCGCCTCCTGGTGGCGCGAACAGGTGGGTGGTGGTCGTGGCGGCCCGGAGGGTGTGCTGCTGGTGGGCCTGGAGGGCGCCCGGGAGGCGGTGGACTGGCAGAGCAGCTGGCTGGACGGCCTGGTTCGGCGCCATCCCATCATCCCTGAGGCGGACCTGCCAACCTCCGTGGAAGATGGAGGCCGGGCGATCTGGCGGGCGCGCCAGCGGCTGTTTGACCTGGCGGCCCGCTCCGGGGCATCGGTATGGAACCTGGCCGTACTTCCCGCCGATCTGGGCCCGGTGATCGAGAGCATTCTGGACTTTTTCCCGGACCCGGGAGCCGCCGGGGTGTTGGGTGTGGTGGCCCATGCCGGCAACGGCCATGCCCACCTGTTCATGGCTGCGCGTGGCCCGGTCGCAGGGGCTGGACCTCGGGCGGATGAAGGGCTTTTGCTCGAAAAGGTGAGAGGCATCGTGCGTGCCCGGGGCGGTTACCTGTTGTCCGACGATGCTGCCCTGGCCGGCACCTCTCATGAGGTACTTCCCGAGATGGGCGCCCTGGCGGTCGTATGGAAGCGTCTGAAACAGGAGCTCGATCCGGGCGGCATCCTTTGCCCGGCCGGCCGGTGCGGGGGTGAGGCGGCATGAAGAGCCTGTCCCAGGCCGCCGAACAGGTTGTACGCTGCAACAAGTGCGGATTCTGCCAGGAGGTCTGTCCTACCTACAAGGTGACCGGCCAGGAGTTCGCCGTGGCCAGAGGCCGTAATCGTCTCATGCGGCTGGCGGTGGATGGTCGCCTGTCCCTGGAGGGAGATCCCGAACTCAAGCAGTACCTGTACACCTGCCTGCTGTGCGGTGCCTGTACGGTGGTATGTCCGCCCGGGGTACCTACCGACAAACTGGTGGCGGCGGCGCGGGCCGATATCACCCGCCGGCAGGGATTGCCGTTCCTGTACCGCACGGTTCTGCACGGGTTGCTGCGCAGCCCCCGGCGGTTGGTTGTTCCTATGACGTTGCTGCGGCTGTACCAGAATTCGGGAATCCGATGGGTGGCGCGGCACACCGGCCTGCTTAACCTGCTCGGGACTCTGGGGAAGGTGGAGGGGATCCTTCCCGGCGTCCCGGCTTCCTCCCTGCGTGCCCGGCTAAGGACTCGGTCAAGTACCGCAGCGGACGCGGGGGTGGTCTACGTAACTCCTCCCCCCGCCCTGCGGACGGCGCCGCGGAAGCGGGTAGCATACTTCCTGGGATGCGTCACCGATAACCTGTTCCCGCCCGTGGGGGAGGCCGTGATCGGCGTCCTTGAACGCAACGGGTACCAGGTGGTGGTTCCGGACAACATGTGTTGCGGGGTGGCACACCGGGCGTACGGCGACATTCCCGCGGCGGAGGATCTGGCCCGGCGTAACCTGGCCATCCTGGCCGGGACGGGGGCGGAACTGGTGGTGTCCGACTGTGCCACCTGCGCACATACCCTGAGGGAATATGCCAGCCTCCTGTCGGACGTCCCCCAGTATGCCTCGGCGGCGGCGGAACTGTCCGGAAAGGTGCGGGAGGTCAGTCAACTCCTGGTGGAAGAAGGATTTCGAGAACCTGCGGGCCGGCTGGCGGAGATCGTCACCTATCATGACCCCTGCCACCTGGGCCGGGGGATGGGGGTGCGAGCACAGCCGCGCCAGCTCATCTGGAGCATTCCCGGCCTCGAGTTTCGCGAACTGCCGGAGGCAGACTGGTGCTGCGGAGGGGCGGGTTCCTACAACGTCACCCACCACCAGCTCTCCGTGCGCATCCTGGAGCGCAAGATAGAGAATTTCCGGCAGACGGGAGCCCACCTTCTCGCCACCTCGTGCCCCTCCTGCCTGCTCCAACTGGGGTTCGGACTGTGGCGGGCCAGGCTGGGGGCGCGGGCCGTCCATCCCGTGCAGCTACTGTGGCAATCCTATCAGATGACGGAGGTGCGTTGACTTGTACTTTCAGACGGCGGGATCTGACAACACGGAGCGTACCGTTTCCCTGTGTCTGGATCGGGCCCAGGAGCTGGACATCCGTCACGTGGTGGTGGCCTCAACCCAGGGTGTGACCGCTCGGGAGTTCATAACCCAGGCCAGGCAGCGCGGCCTGCAGATTTACCATGCGGTCGCGGGATCGGATGCGTCCGCCGTTCCCCAGGGCATGTTGAACCTGGTCGTGGTTACCCACCAGGTAGGGTTCCGGGAGCCGGGCGTCGATGAGATGCCGCCGGAGGTGCGGCGCAGCCTGGTGGCCGAAGGCGTGCGCGTGCTGACCACCACCCATCTTTTTTCAGGGGTGGACCGCGCCATCACGAAAGAATTCGGTGGCCTGTATCCGGGCCAGGTGGTGGCGCACGCTCTGTACATGTTTTCCCAGGGGGTGAAGGTGGCCGTGGAGGTGGCGGTCATGGCCCTGGATGCGGGGCTCATCCCTTACGGCCAGGAGGTCATCAGCGTGGGGGGCTCTGGCCGGGGTGCCGACAGCGCCCTGGTCGTGCTGCCTGCCTATTCCCGCACCTTCTTCGAAACCAAGATCCTCGAACTCATTTGCAAACCCCGCGACCCCGGCGACTAATCCCGGGTGGCGACGTCAGCGGGGGCGTTCGACGACCCGGATCACCAGGCGGTTGGGCAGGCAGATGGCGGCCTGCCCCGGTCTTTCGATCCAGCCGGTGTGAGAGCAGATGCCGCGCGGGCAGAATTCTTCGGGGATGGGAAGGATGCGTGCCCGGCCACCGCGCACCTCAATGGTGGCATGATAGCCTCCCGCACCGGGCAGTTCCACCTGCAGGTACCGGGGAGGTGCGTCCCTGATCAGGGGGATGCGGGCTACCTCCTGGTTGTACAGTTCCACCACCAGATCCCGCTGGTCCCCGGCTGCCACGTACTGTGCCCCCCAGGCCAGACCCAGCGCAAGCAGTACTGCGCAAGCAGTCACCCACTTCCAGGCGGGGTGCGGGCGGACCGTCCTCCCGGGCGGGACGCCCGTGCTGCCACGGGCGGGGGCCCCAGTGGCGCGGCGGGGGCAGGTGGGGGCCACGGCAGTGGAGCGAGTGAGGGCGGTGATGGCGGGGCGGGCCAGGTTGCCGGTGATCCATCCTGCCAGCAGGCCCAGCACCACCAGAGAGGGGACGTAGGGCAGGATTCCCACGCCGATGACCAGGCAGGCCACCAGGACCTGGGTGAGGTTGTGGACCAGCCCTCCCACGGTGCTGGTGGTGACGGGGGAAGTCCGGAGCAGTGCGCGTACGAGGCCCATGACCAGTGCACTCGAGGTGGCCCCGGCCAGGCTCATGGCAAAGCCCAGGCCCAGGAACTTGCCTGCCAGCAGGGAACCGAGAAGCGAACGCAGGGCGGCAACGGCCACTGCGTCGGCGGGTCCCAGGGTGTACAGGGCCACGGTCGCCACCAGGTTGGCCAGGCCTAACCGGGCTCCCGGTACCGGCATGGGAGGGAAGAATCCTTCCACGTAATGCAGGCACGTGGCCAGGGAGGCGAGCACGGCGAGTTGCGCCATGCGCCGGGCCGGCAGGCTGGCCAGCCGCGGGACGGTGCGGGCTCCCCGGTCGCCGAGCGGTGAGTGCGGGCGGGCAGGTTGCGCCGCCCGCGGAGTGCAATGGCACGTGCGATGCGGGGTGCTGCTACTTTCCATGGGGTGGCTCCTCCCATGGGAGGCCGGGAGTGCGGTGGAGCCGACCCTGGTCGTCCACCAGGAGGGCGGCCGTCCCCGGCAGTCGGGCCAGCAGGGCCGAGGCACGGTCGGGGCCCAGCACGAAGCAGGCGGTGGCCAGGGCATCGGCAAACCCGGCGGACTGGTGCACCACGGTGGCGCTCTGGCAGGCCCGCGCCGGGTAGCCAGTGCGGGGGTCCAGGATGTGGTGATAGCGCCTGCCGCCTTCATCGAAGAACCGCTGGTAGTCACCGGAGGTGTCCACGGCCATGTCACGCACCGGGATGATGCCCAGCACCCCTTGCGGATCGCGGGGATGCTGCACGGCTACCCGCCAGGGCCGGTTTCCGGGGGCGCTGCCCAGGGCGTAGACGCTTCCCCCGGCCACGATCAACGCCTGCCTGATTCCGTGCTGCTGCAGTATGCTCCGGGCGCGATCCACCGCGTATCCCTTGGCGATGGCCCCCAGGTCAAGGGCCATCCCGGGCAGGGGCAGCTCCACCGTCCCCGAGGTGCGGTCCAGCTTCACCCGGCGGTAGTCCACCAGGGCGCGGGCCTTCTCGATCTCGGCGGGTGCGGGCACATGGGGATGAACGCCGAAACCCCAGACCCGCACCAGAGGACCGACGGTGGGGTCGAACGCACCATCGGTGAGGGCTGCCATCTCGAGGGCGTCGCTGATGATGTCCAGAGTTTCGGGGCTGGCGGGCACGGGACCCTGCCCGGCGGAACGGTTGATGCGGGCCAGCTCGCTGGCGTCGTCGTACGGATTCCACATCCTGTCCAGGCGGGAAATGGCGTCGAACGCTGCCCCGACTGCCTCTTTGGCCCCCGGTCCGTACGCCTCAATGCGCACCACGGTGTCCATGAGCAGGCGCGATTCCTCATAGGGCGGGCGAGCGGTGCATCCCACCAGGCTGGTCGCAACGAAGAAGAGGAGCAGGACCGCAAGCTGTGCCGCGTGGCTGCGGGCAAAAGGACACCGTATTGTCTGAATGCGACCGTGAGAAAGCGGGCGAGGGCGGGAGTGCGGCGGGCGAGGGTGCGCTTTAAGAGGCTGCAGCGGTGGATGCCTCCCGCTTCTGTTCGGGCTCCACGACGATGGTGTGGGCAGGGCACTTTTCGGCGCAGGCCCCGCAGTTTGTGCAGAGGGCATAGTCGATCTCGGCACAGTTGTCTCTGACCTTGATGGCGCCGGTGGGGCATACCCGTTCGCAGGCCCGGCAGGCGATGCACCCCACCTGGCAGATCTTGCGGACCACCGGCCCGCGGTCGCGGTTCCGGCAGAGGACGTGCACCCGTGCCGACTGCGGCACCAGGGCTATACACTTGTGGGGGCAGGCTGCCACGCACTTGCCGCACCCCGTGCACCTGTCCTTTTCCACCACCGGCAACCCGTCGGGACCCATAAAGATGGCGTCAAAAGGGCATGCCCGCACGCAGGTACCCAGGCCCAGGCATGCCCACGCACATGCCTTGTGCCCGCCGCCGGCTGCGGCTGCCGCTGCCCGGCAGTCGGGGATGCCCTGGTAAGCGTAGCGGTCCTGGCAGTGAGGCCCTCCCCCGCAGAACACCCGCGCTACCTGGCGCTCGCGGGCAGTGTCGGCCTCCACGCCCATGATGGCGGCTACCAGCGCTGCCACCCGTGCCCCGCCCACCGGGCAGGCGTCGACCGGTGCCTTGCCGGCCGCGATGGCGGCGGCCAGGCCGCTGCAGCCGGGGTGGCCACATCCCCCGCAGTTGGCTCCCGGCAAGGTGGCGGCGATGGCCTCGGCCCGCTCGTCCACCTGCACGGCGAAACGGCGGGCGGCGTACGCCAGCAGGCCTCCGAAAAAGGCCCCCGATATGGCCATTACCAGGATTGCTTCCAGCAAGCGTTCACCTTCTTTCTAGCGGAGAAAGAGGTCCTTGAACAGGCCCTGGAATCCGAAGAACGAGATGGCCATCAGGCCAGCAGAGATGAAGGCGATGGGAAAACCGCGCATGGCGGGGGGAATGTCGGCGAGGGCCAGGCGCTCCCGGATGCCGGCGAACAGCAGGATGGCCAGAGACCACCCCATGCCTCCGGCCAGGCCGTTGAGTACCGCCTCGACCAACCCGTACTGTTGCTGCACGCTGAGGAGGGCCACCCCCAGCACGGCGCAGTTGGTGGTGATAAGGGGCAGGTAGATGCCCAGGGCGGTGTACAGGTTGGGGGTGGTCTTGCGCAACACGGTCTCCACGAACTGCACCAGGGCGGCGATCACCAGGATGAAAGCGGCCGTCTGCAGGTACTCCAGCTGCAGGGGCACCAGAACCAGATTCTGCACCAGCCAGGTGATGAAGGATGCCAGGGTCATGACGAAGATGACGGCCATGCTCATCCCTGTAGCGGTCTCCACCTGACGGGATACCCCGAAAAAGGGGCACAGGCCCAGGAAACGGGCCAGGACCAAGTTGTTGACCAGGATGCCGCCGATCAGGATGGCCAGGAACTTCATGCCTCACCACCCCCTTCCGTATCAGCAGCTTTTTGAGGGGTGGGCGCTGATTTGCCCCGGGCAGCCGCAGGTGTGCCAGCGGTGGCCGTGGGGCGATCAACCAGGCCGGCACGGCGTTTGCTGCGGGCCCGGCTGGCCCGGTAGCTTCCCAGGGCGTTGAATGCGCCCAGCAAGAGGCCCATGGTGAGGAACGCCCCCGGGGGGAGGATGAAGGAGAGGGCGGCCGGGTACCCCGGTCCCAGGTACAGGATGCGGTGGCCGAACAGGGTGAGGGCACCGGTGCCCAGCACCTCGCGGATTCCCCCGATGAGCATGAGGGCGCCCGTAAATCCCACTCCCATCCCCAGGCCGTCGGCGATGGAGTTCAGGAGGGGCTTGCGGGAGGCGAATGCCTCCGCTCGCCCCAAAATGATGCAGTTGACCACGATCAGGGGAATGAAAATCCCCAGGATCTGGTACATGGCCGGGATGAAGGCGTGCATGGTCATGTCCACCAGGGTCACGAAGGTGGCGATCACCACGATGAAGCAGGGGATCCTGACCCGCGATGGGATTACCGGTGCCAGGAGCGAGATGATGGCGTTGGAGCAGGTGAGGACGAATATGACCGCCAGTCCCATCCACAGCCCGTTCTCCATGGCCGTGGTCACCGCCAGGGTGGGGCACAGCCCCAGGACCAGGCCGAAGACCGGGTTCTCCTTGATGATGCCGTTCCAGAAGTCGCGCAGCACGGGTATTTCCCCCTAGTGGCCCTTTTCGGCCAGCAGATCCAGGGCGGCCTGCACGCCGTCGACCACCGCCCGGGAACTGATGGTGGCCCCCGATATGGTGTCCACGGCTAGCCGTCCCGCCTGGCCGGTGAACTGTCCCAGGAAGGCAGGTTCTTTCACCCGGGAACCCAGCCCCGGGGTTTCCCCCGGAGCAGACAGTACCTGGATCCCGGTGATCTTGCCGTCCCGTCCGATGCCCACCAGGCAGGTGATGGGTCCCCCGTATCCTGTCGGGGCTACCACCACGACCGTCCCCACTGGATCGCTGCCGGACAGGCCTTCCCAAACTTCGTGCACCGCGCGGAACCGGGGGTTCCCCATGAGTTGGCGGTAACCCTCCGTGCGGTCTTCGAAGCGGTCTGCCCCCGGCAGGACCTGAGCCAGGGCTTGTTCCTTGGCCTGGCGCAGGGCCCGCTCGATGGCGGGAGCGGTCACACTGTGGGCGTACGCCAGAGCTCCCCCGCTGACTCCAGCGATGAGCATGACGACCACGGCGATGCGCACTATGTCCCGCACGGCCCTACCTCCCTTCCCGGGCCGGAGCATGGTGGGCGTGTCCGTGACCAGTTTGAGGTGGTCGAGCAGCCGGGGCCCTGGGTGGGCGGGCAGGGGCGCCGAACTGGCGGGGCACGGTGTAGCGGTCAATCAGGGGGGTGGCCAGGTTCATGAGCAGGATGGAGTACGATACCCCCTCCGGGTACCCGCCGTACACCCGGATCAGGACGGTCAGGATGCCGCATCCCACGGCGAATATTACCCGGCCCCGGCGGGTAACCGGGGTGGTGACCCAGTCCGTGGCCATGAAGAAGGCGCCCAGTATGAGGCCCCCGGCCAGCAGGTGGTAGAGGGGGTCTCCCCCGAACAGGCCCCGTGGTCCCCCCAGGATCCACCCCAGGACGGCGGCCGTGCCCAGGTACCAGGCCGGGATCCTCCAGTCGATCACCCGACGCCAGACGAGGTACAGCCCACCCGCCAGCAGGGCCAGGGCCGACGTCTCCCCCAGGCAGCCGGGGACGGCACCGGCGAACAGGTCCCAATAGCTGGGCGCCGCCACGCCCGCCAGTTCCTGCCCCTTGGGGATGAGCAGGGGCAGGGGGGTGGCGGTGGTGCGGGCGTCGAAGGGGGTGACCCATGAGGTCATGGCTGCGGGCCAGGAGGCGAGCAGGAAAGCTCTCCCCGCCAGGGCGGGGTTAATGAAGTTGTGGCCCAGGCCGCCGAAGAGCTGCTTGGCCACGATGATGGCGAACGCCGATCCTACCACCGCCAGCCACCAGGGGGCGCGCGGCGGCAGGTTGTACGCCAGGAGGATCCCGGTGATCACTGCCGACCAGTCGTGCACGGAAACGGGTCGCCCGGTGATCTTCTGCCAGACGGCCTCGCAGGCTACGGCGGTGCCGGTGGACACGACCACGAGGAACACCGCGTAAGGACCGAAGAAATAGGCGGCGGCCGCGAGGGCCGGAAGCAGGGCAAATACCACCTGCCGCATGAGGAAGGGGACCGACTCGGGCGAAACCACGTGCGGCGAAGAACTGACCACCAGCTTCATCAAACGACCCTCCTCTCTGCGGGCTTGGTGGTGTGGCCCCCGCCCAGGGGCTTCGTGACCTGGCCCACCTCCGGGTTCATGAGGCGGCCCTCCTCCGGCGGGCGGCGATCTCCATCTTGGCCATCCTGATGGATTGCACCAGCGGCCGCCGGGCCGGGCATACCCAACTGCAGCAGCCGCACTCGATGCAGTCCATGGCGTGCAGGGTCTCGGTCTGATCGATCATCCCTGCCCGATAGTAGGCCTCCAGGTAGAGCGGGAGAAGGCGCATGGGACAGCTTTCCACGCAACGGCCGCACCGCACGCAAGAAGTGGGCTCGGGGATGCGGTCCTCCGGCCCCAGCACCAGCACCCCGGAGGTGCCCTTGACCACGGGCGCGTCCAGGGTGTACTGGGCCACTCCCATCATGGGTCCCCCTGCCACCACCTTGAGGGGCTCGCCGTCGAACCCTCCGGCGGCTTCCACCAGGGCGGAAAAGGGCGTCCCGATGGGCACCCTCAGGTTGGCCGGCTCCTTCACCCTGCCTGTGACGGTGACCACCCGGCGCACCAGGGGCATGCCGGTGGCGAAAAGCTCACCCGCCGCGGCGGCGGTGCCCACGTTGGACACGATTACTCCCACGTGGAACGGCAGCCCCCCCGAAGGCACTTCCCGCCCCAGCAGGGCCTTGATGAGGTGCTTTTCCGACCCCTGGGGGTACTTGGTGTGGACCGCTTCCACGCTGACCCCTGGCATCCCCCTGGTGGCCCCGGCCATGGCCTCCAGGGCGTCGGGTTTGTTGTCCTCGATGGCTACGATGGCACGAGGCGCCCCGGCTGCCCTCATGAGGGCGCGCAAGCCGAGCACGATCTGCTCGGGGTTTTCCACCATCAGGCGATGGTCGGCGGTGAGAAACGGCTCGCACTCTGCCCCGTTCAGAATGTAAGTGTCGATGACGGTACCCTCCGGGGGCCGCACTTTCACCGCGGTGGGGAATGCGGCTCCTCCCAGGCCCACCAGGCCACCTTCGCGGATGATTGCGGCGATTTTGGCCGGGTCCAGGTCGTCTGGATCGGGGTGGGGCTGGACGTCCACGGTGGCGTCTGAGCCGTCCCACTCCACCACCACGGCGGGCACGTCCCGTCCCGCGGGATGGGGACGCGGTTCCACCGCCACCACTTTCCCGGGCAGGGAGGCGTGGACGGGAGCGGCTACGGGAGCCTCCGTGTCCCCCAGTTTCTGCCCCAGCAGGACGGTGTCTCCCTTCTGAACCAGAGGATGGCATGGTGCCCCGGTGTGCTGGTGTAGCGGGATCACCGCTTGCGGGGGTGGGGGCAGGTCGCGGATGGGAGTGTGGGCCGTGAGTTTCTGGTAGGCGGGGTGGATCCCGCCCGTAAACGTTCTGGCTGTCACTGCGTCCCTCCTGTATGCGGGCAAATGGCAACGATGACCGGCCGGGCGAACCGCAGCAGCTTGCGGTCCAGCAGGTGAAGGACGACGTAGGCACCTGCCAGCCCGGCCAGACCCCCTGCGGCTCCCCCGGCGAGGATGCCAACCAGCAGCCCGGCCAGGGGCACGCCGAAGGATAGCAGGGCGGCCAGGAGGAAGGTGCGCTCCGAAAACTCGATCAGCACCTGCTGCCCTTGCCGGGCCCCCACCAGGTCAACTGCCCGGACCATGTGCGGCCGTGCGCCGGAGTGGCACATCCCGCAATGGCGACACGTGGTCGAGCGGGTAATCATCACCGTGGCCAGGGGCCCGGGTTCCAGCACTACTGCCGATTGCACGTTTCCCCCCGGTCAGTTGCAGTGTATACAAGCGACACACGTGACAATTTTAACATGAAGGGTGCACAGAGGGAAAGTCTGGGCTTCGGTACGGAAGAGCAGCCTGCTCGGATCGCTGTGGCCAGGCAGGATTGTGCGCGATGCTGGGCGTATTGGAGTGCGGGAGGGGGAGGACATTTGCGCAGGCGGGTAATGGTGACGGGGGGAGCCGGATTCATCGGTTCCCACCTGGTGGATGCCCTCCTGGCGGAGGGTCACCTGGTGGCGGTGGTGGACGATCTGTCGACAGGTCGCCGGGAAAACCTGGCCAGCGGCGTGGTTTTCTATGAGGCGGACATCCGCGATGCCGCCCGCCTGGGGGAAGCCTTTGCCTCGTTCCGGCCTCAGATCGTGTATCACCTGGCCGCCCAGACCAGCGTGCGGCGGTCGACGGGCGATCCGGCCGGAGACGGTTCCACCAACGTGGTGGGAAGCATCAACCTCCTGGAAGCGGCCGTGCGGGACGGGGTGGAGAAGGTGATATACGCCTCATCGGGGGGCGCGATTTACGGCGAGCCGGATTACCTTCCCGTACGGGAGGATCACCCGGTGCGGCCCCTTTCCCCGTACGGGCTCTCCAAGTACGTGGTGGAACTGTACCTGCGCCTTTACCGGGACCTGCACGGGCTCCGCTACACGGTGCTGCGCTATCCCAACGTTTACGGCCCCCGCCAGGACCCCTACGGCGAGGCGGGCGTGGTGGCCATATTCAGTCGGGCCTTGCTCGGCGGCGAGCGTCCCGTCATATTTGGAGACGGGTGTCAGACCCGTGACTACGTGTATGTGTCCGATGTGGTGGAGGCCAGCCTGCTGTGCCTGGAGCGCGGCGATGATGGCGTATACAACCTGGGGTGGGGCAGGGAAGTCTCGGTGGTGGAACTGCTCGCTCGTTTGCAGGAGGTCCTGGGTACGAAGGTGGAGCCTCGCCACGATCCGCCCCGCCCCGGCGAGGTCCGCCGCATTTGCCTGGACGCCTCGCGGGCAAAAGAAGATCTGGGATGGCAACCGGCTACTCCGCTGGTGGAAGGCCTGCGTCTGACCGCCGGCTGGGTGGCCGCGGCCGGGTAGGAAGGCATTTCGTACCGACGCGCTCCTGATTTAGGAGGCGTTTCGGACCGGCACGTGCCAGTCTCTCCTGATAGGAGGCATTTTGTACGGACACGCGACAGTTTCTCCTGGCGGCCTCGGTCATAGTGGCCGGGAGCGTGGGGAGTAAGATCCTGGGGTTCGTAAGGGAATCGTGCCTGGCCGCCGTGTTCGGTGCCAGTGCCGCTACGGATGCCTACCTGGTTGCTTCCACCGTGCCCAATCTGATCGTGGGGGTGGTGGTGGGTGCCCTCGCCACCACCTTCATCCCCATCTACACGCGGGAAAGGCAACGGGACGAGGCGGCAGCCGCGCGCCTGGTGGGAGATATGTTCCTGCTCATGGCCGGGGTGGGCCTGCTGGCGGGAGCGGCGGTGGTGGTGTGGGCCCGTCCCCTGTGCCGTTTCCTGGCGCCGGAATTCCCTGCCGCCACCTTCGACCTGGCCGCCAGCACCGCCCTGTACCTCTCGCCCCTGCCGGTCTTGCTGGGGGTGAACGCCCTGGCCACCAGCCTGCTGCAATCCCATTACCGGTTCGCCAGCCCCGCGCTGGCCGGCATCTGCCAGAACGTGGTGCTCATAGCGGCCATCCTAACGCTTGGGCGCTGGTGGGGTATCACGGGAGTGGCGGCGGGCCTGGTGCTCGGCACAGCCGCCCAGTGGGTGGTGCTGGCTCCCGGGATGAGAGGGATAGCGCTGCGGGCTCCCGCTTTACCGTGGCGTAACCCGGGGGTGGTGCGCGCCCTTTCCCTCGCTTTACCCCTCCTGGCAGGGGGGATGGTGGGACAGGTGGCCCCCGTCGTGCAGCGCGTCCTGGCGTCGGGGCTCCCCGAGGGAAGCCTCTCGGCCCTCAACTACGCCACCCTGCTCAGCGGTCTTCCCACTGGTCTCACGGTGGCTGCCCTGGGGACGGTGCTCTACCCGGCCTTCTCGCGCCATACCGCCCAGGGGGACCTGGACGGGGTGCGCTCCCTTCTGGCGCGTGGCATCAACCTGTCCGTGCTGGTCATGTCGCCGGTGACGGTGGGTTGCCTGATCCTCAGCACTCCTCTGGTCCGGCTGGCCTTCGAACGGGGGGCCTTTGATGCCGCCGATACCGCCGCCACCTCGGTAGCATTCTGGTTCCTGGCCTGGTCCATGCTGGGGGTGGTGTGCAGCGATCTCTGGCGGCGGGCTTTTTACGCCCTGGAGGACACCGGTTACCCCACTCTGGTGGGCGTCCTGGGGATGGTTATCTCGGTGGTGCTGAGCTTCGCCCTGGTGGGTCCCCTGGCCCAGGCGGGGCTGGCCGCAGCCGTAACCGTTACCAACCTGGTGACCGCGGCGCTGCTCCTCTTGCGGCTCAGGTGGCGTCTCGGCCACCTGGGCGGGAGGCAAATGCTGGACCGGATCGCGAAGGCCGGGATAGCTTCGGGCGTCATGGGGGCGGCGGTCTGGGCGGCCGACCGCCTGAGCGTGGAGTGGCTGGCCGCCCGCGGCGCTCCTACGGGCGCCGCCCTGGTGGAGGCGGCCCGCCTGGCTGCCCTGGTAGGAGGAGCGGCCCTGCTCTACCTGAGCATCCTCTGGTTGCTGGCCGTGCCGGAGGTGCGGCAGGCCGCCGGGCTGGGCCGGCGCACGGCCCGGGCGGTGTGGCGGCGCCTCAGTCTCCTAATTGGCCGGCCCTTCTCTCGCGGCTGACCAGGGCCCGCTCGCCGCGTGTGCCTTGGGGGCCGGACCGCTGGGCCGCTGAGCAGTGAGTTCAGGACACGGGTGGAAACAGCTTGCCCAGAGTGGCTGCGAAGGCGGAATATGCCTGCTGGCCGTACAGGCAGAAAACGACCTCTGAGATGCTGCCGCCAGCCTGGATCCACTCCCGGGTGGTCTCCAGCATGATGCGAGCCGCTTCCTCCATGGGGAAACCGCCCACCCCGGTTCCCAGCGCCGGGAACGCCACGCTCGTGATTCCCAGCTCCCTGGCGCGCTCGAGGGCATTGCGGGTGGCCGCCCTGATCTTCTCGCCGTCGGTCACCAGATCCTGTGCCATTACGGCGGCGTGGATGACGTAGCGGGCCTTGAGGTTGCCAGCCCCGGTCACCACCGCGTCTCCCACGGGGATGGGCCCCTTGCTCACCGCCTCCCTCTCGATCTGGGCGCCCCCTCTGCGTTTGATGGCACCCGCCACGCCCCCGCCCATCCAGAGGCGATTGTTGGCAGCGTTGACGATGGCGTCCACCTCCAGGCCGGTGATGTCGCCCTCGACCAGCCTGATCACAGTTCCGTCCACCTTGACTTGCGTCTGTTCGCGCGCCATCTTTTCCCCCCCGATGCAAGAGTACCACCCGAGAGCAAGGCCCGCAAGGAAGCCGTGGCGTTGGCAGGGGGGCGGCGGTGGTGGTAGGATAGGGGGCGGTGCCGGGGTGCTTCACGACAGGGGCGTGGGGGCGGACGAGCATGTGGTCGCTGTGTCGATTCCGCCGGGTTGCCTCCCGGTTGCTGGATGAGGTCCCTCCCCAGCTGCTGGAAGGTCTCAACGGCGGGGTAATTGTGATGCCTGGGGTGGGTCGTCGCCCGGATGATCCGCCTGGAGTGTACCTCCTGGGGGAGTACCGGGTTGACCCCGGCCTGGGCCGCATGATCGTGCTGTACTACGGCTCGTTCCGGCGAGTGCTGCGCGATGCTCCCTGGCCCCAGGTGGTGGAGGAGTTACGGCGGACGATCCGGCATGAGTTGCGGCACCACGCCGAGCACCGGGCGGGGCTGGCTGACCTGGAGATGGAAGACGAATGGGAGAGGAGGCAGTGGCATGAGCGTGCATACGGTGATCCGGGCCGGGTTACTCATCGACGGGAGCGGTCGCGAACCCATCTCCCCGGGGGTCCTGGTGGTCGAGGACGACCGTATCGTGGCGGTGGGCAGGCCGGATGAGGTGACCTATCCCCCGGACAGCGTACTCTATGACGCCGGGGACAGGACGGTGATGCCCGGCCTCGTAGACAGCCACGTGCACATAACCGGCTCCGGAGAAGCAAGCTGGGTGGACACCATCAAGAATACGATCCCCTATACCACCTTGCGGGCGGCGGTAAACGCCCGCGCCACCCTGGAGGCCGGGATTACCGCCATCCGGGATGCAGGGGCGGGCTGGGGGATCGATGTGGGCCTGAAGCGTGCCATCAACGAGGGGCTGATGCCGGGGCCACGCATGGTGGTGAGCGGGCCCGGCCTCTCCATCACCGGCGGTCACGGTGATCCCGCCAACGGGTGGCCCCCCGAGATCGTGTTCCGGGGACGGGAGATGTCGGTGGTGGATTCCCCGGACGAGGCGCGCCGCGCCGCCCGCACCCACCTGCGGGACGGCGCCGATTGCATCAAGCTGCTAGCCACCGGCGGGGTACTGTCGGAGGGGGACCTGCCCACCAGCCGGGGGCTGACCATAGAGGAGATGCGCGCTGCCATCGAGGAAGCACACAACCTGGGTAAGAAGACCCTCGCCCATGCCCAGGGCAGCACGGGGATCAAGAACGCCATTTTGGCCGGGATCGATTCCATCGAACATGGCTGCTACCTCACGGAAGAGATCGTCGAGATGATGCTGGCCCGCGGCGTTTTCCTGGTGCCCACCCTCTCCGCCGTCCATCACATCGTGGAGCGAGGGACGGAGGCCGGCATACCGCCCTACGCGGTCGAGAAGGCCCGGCGCATGCAGGAGGCCCACTTCCGCAGCTTCCGCATGGCCCTGGAGGCAGGCGTCAAGATCGCCATGGGGACGGACGCCGCCACTCCCTTCAACTACCACGGGGAAAATGCCCTGGAACTGGAACTCATGGTCAGGGCAGGGATGACCCCGATGCAGGCCATCGTGGCCGCCACCGCGCGGGGGGCGGAGCTACTGGGGCTCGAGACCGGCGTACTTGAACCAGGCCGCCTGGCGGACGTGATTGTGGTCGATGGCAATCCTCTGCAGGATATCTCCTGCCTGCAGGACAAGGGACGCATCCTGCTCGTTATGAAAGGCGGTGCGGTACAGGTCAACCGAGGCCTGCCCGCAGGTGCCTGAGGCCGTTAGCTGTATGAAGGAGGCGGGAGCGTGGTGGCGTTGCCGCGTGTCCTCACCATAGCGGGGTCCGATTCGGGGGGCGGGGCCGGCATCCAGGCTGACCTCAAGACCTTTAGCGTCCTGGGTACTTACGGGATGAGCGTGATCACGGCTGTGACGGCCCAGAACACCCTGGGCGTGCAGGGCGTCCACGTGCTGCCTGTCGACATGGTGGTCATGCAGATGGAGTCGGTGCTTTCTGACCTGGGCACCGATGGCGCCAAGACGGGCATGCTCGCCACCGCCGAGATCGTCACCGCCGTGGCGGAAACCCTCTCGCGTTATGGGGTAGACAAGCTGGTGGTCGACCCGGTGATGCGGTCCAAATCCGGGCACGCCCTGCTGGATGAACACGCTCACCGGGCGCTGGTGGAGAAGCTGCTACCCCTCGCCACCGTCGTCACCCCCAATGCCCACGAGGCGGCGGCCCTGTCCGGCGTGGATCTCTTGGGTGCCGTGGCCGATCCCGGGCAGCGGGAGGAAGCGGTCCGGGAAGTGGCCCGGCGCATCCACAGACTGGGTCCCCGTTACGTGGTGGTCAAAGGCGGTCACCTGCCGGGCCGGGCGGACGATCTGGTTTATGACGGGCAGCGCTTCTGGATGCTGGAAGCGGAGCGCATCGCCACGCCGCACACCCACGGCACCGGCTGCACCTTCTCTGCCGCGGTGGCCGCCTACCTGGCGCGGGGCCTGGGCCCCGAGGCTGCCCTGCGGGCGGCCAAGGACTTCATCACCAGGGCCATAGCCGCTGCCTTTCCCGTGGGACGGGGTATCGGCCCCGTCCACCACCTGGCCGGTGTTCCCCGCCAGGCCGGGGTTCCGGGCCACGCCGGCGCCCCCCGCCAGGGTGGTGCCCCCTGAGACTGACCACGCCCCAGACGCGGGGCATGCCCGGGCTTCTACCTGCGTGCGTGGATGATACCCCAACGATTCGGGCGGCCCCCCATGCAAGGGGAGGTATGGCGCGGTGGGCAGGGATTTGCGCAGACGGCTGCTGCTATATGTGATAGCCGATCGCACCTTTGCAGGCGGGCGCAGCGAAGAGGAAATCGTCTCGCAGGCTGCCCGCGGTGGTGCCACGGCCATCCAGTTGCGGGGCAAGGAACTGACGGGCCGGCAGCTATACCTCACCGGGCTTTCCCTTCGGAAGCTGACGCGCCAGCTAGGCCTCCTGTTCATAGTCAACGACCGCGTGGACGTGGCCCTGGCCGTGGATGCCGATGGCGTGCACCTGGGGCAGGAGGACCTTCCCCTGGAGGCAGCCCGGCGCCTCATGGGGCGGCGCAAGATCATCGGGATATCCGTGGACACCCTTGCCGAGGCCGTGGCGGCCCAGCGGGGAGGGGCCGATTACCTGGGCGCGGGACCGGTCTTCGCTACTGCCAGCAAGGCAGACGCCGGCCCGGTCATGGGGCCGGAGGGGTTGCGCCGGATTTGCACTGCCGTGCGCATCCCCGTGGTGGGGATCGGCGGGGTCAATGCGCACAACGCCCGCCAGGTGGTGAATGCGGGCGCGGCCGGGGTCGCTGTCATCTCGGCGGTGGTAGCTGCCCCCGATATGGCCGCCGCCGCGTCTGCCCTGCGGCAGGCCCTCACATGATCGCGGCTGCCTCTGCCCGCGGCCAGGCCCTCATTTCCAGCGGGTGAGGATGGTCTCCCGCTGAAAGAGTGGCACAGCCACTTTGAGGAGCAGGTAGTTGGCGATCATCAGGCCCAAGAATAGGGCTCCGACCACGGGCGGGGACATGCTCAGGCGTCCGAACATCTGGGCCAGGAACAGGCCGAACAGGGGCAGGATTACCAGGGCGCCGATCTGCTGGGCGGCGCGAGGATCGTTGACACGGGATGACACGATCATGATGAGCAGCACGCCCAGGCCGGCCATGGGCGGGGCAACGAGCAGAACCGGCAGGTAGAACCCGGGGCTTACCAGAAGCGCTGCCACTGCGGGTCCGACGAGAAGCCGGGTCAGCGCTACGGTGAGCAGGTAGGCGACCCAGGTTTCCAGCACTGCGGGGATGGTGGCGGCCAGCCCCTTGCCCAGCATGATTTCACCCACCGTCACGGGCGTGGCCAGGAGCGGCTCCAGGCTGCGGGACGTCTTTTCCCCGATGATGGAATAAGACGCCATCACCGTGGGCAGGATCACGGGGATGATCAGCAGGAACAGGGTGAACTGGGCCGAGACCATGGCCAGGGCCTGAGGGGGAACCTGGTCGGGACCGGCACGCATCATCTGTCTGAGCGCCACCACCATGATGGCGACGAACGCCAGCGGCGGGGTAAACGAGGTGTAAAGCAGCAGCTTGTTACGGAGTGCCTCTTCCCATTCCTTGCGTATTATGGCCCGGATTCTCATCGCATTTCCTCCTGCACCAGGGTCAGGTACACCTCTTCCAGGGAGTGAGCCTGCTCCGTCACCGAGCGGATGCGGCATCCCCCCTGCACCAGGGCTTTCACCAGGTCGGGCGTGTGCGCGTCGGGATCCCGGAGGGCGACCGAGATCGCGGCACGTTCCTGCTTGACGTCCCGCACGAACGACAGGCCCGCGGCGATGCGCGCCGCCAGGGCTGCTCCTCCACCGTCGTCCGAGGCAAGGGTGACCGTCACCCGGCGACCGAACAGCCGCTCGCGGAGGTTGGCCGGGGTGTCCAGGGCCAGGAGGCGCTGGCGCAGCACGGCGATGCGGTCGCACATGCGGTCGGCCTCGTCCAGGTTGTGGGTGCACAACAGGATGGTCCGCCCCTCTTCCCGCAGATCGGCGATGAAATCGCGCACCGTCCTGGCCGCCTCCGGGTCCAGCCCGGTCGTGGGCTCGTCCAGGAACAGCACTGCCGGTTCGTGGATGAGGGCCCGGCAGATTGACACCTTCTGCTTCATGCCTTTGGAGAACGTTGCCACCGGGGCGTTGCGCTCCTCCCACAGCCCCAGCATGGTGAGGTAACGCCTGATCTGCTCGCGCTGCCGCTGGCCGTCGACACCGTAAAGGGTGGCATAGAATTCCAGGTTGCGATAAGCGCTGAGGGTTTCGTAAAGGCCGGGGGACTCGGTCACTATACCGGTGCGCCGGCGGATCTCTCCATCCCGTTCCCCGACCCGATGCCCAGCCACCCAGGCCTGCCCCGAACTCGGGGAGATCAGGCAGGCCAGCATGCGGATGGTGGTGGTCTTGCCCGCCCCGTTGGGGCCTAACAGCCCGAGGATCTCTCCGGGACGCGCCTCCAGCGTCAACCCGTCCACCGCCACCGTGTCCCCGTATCGCTTGCCCAGACCTTCCGTTCGAATCAGCGCGTCCACCTCCCGGCCTATTTCCTACCGACGACGTTGGTGTACTACTACACCCGTACACCAATGTACCCGGGTTGTTCCTGTCTGTCAACGGGGGTCGGCATGCTGTCCCACCACATACTGGGATTGTGCCCCCGACGGGTTGCCCGGATAGTTCCCGGTCCCTGTTGACGGGGGGCGGCGGTAGTGTTAATGTACTAGTACACTGCCTGACTTTTGGGAGATGAGCCGTGGTCTGGTTGAAGATCGACCCCCACAGCCCCGTACCCATCTACCTGCAACTGGTCGAAGAGGTCAAGAAGGCAGTCGCTTACGGCGCCTTGACTGCTGGGGACCAGTTGCCCTCGGTGCGGGAACTGTCGGTCCAGCTCACCCTCAACCCCAATACGGTGGCGCGCGCCTACCAGGAACTCGAGCGCCTGGGGGTAGTGGTCACCCAGCGGGGACGGGGGACTTTTGTGGCCCCCGAGGCTGCAGATCAGGCGCGTCAGGAACAGAAGAGGCGGGTTGCCCAGCTCGTCCGCAGGCTGGTGGAGGAATCTCGCTGCCTGGGGCTGGGGGATGAGGAGTTGCGTCGCCTGGTAGAGATGGAGCTGACGGCACAGCGGCCCCCGCGGGAGGTGCCCGGGGATGGGCGTCAGGCAGAAGGCCTCGCCGGCAAGCAGCCAGGAGGTGACGGCGCGTGACCGAATACGCCCTGTGGACGGAAGGCTTGCGGAAGCGATTCGGTGACACCGTGGCGGTTGACGGCATCGACCTCCGGGTGCCCCGGGGGAGCATCTTCGGATTCCTGGGGCCCAACGGTGCGGGCAAGACCACCACCATCAAGCTACTCCTGGGGCTCCTGCGCCCGGATGGGGGCAGGTTTGCCGTGCTGGGCCGGGAGGGTCGACCGCAGCCCGATGTGCTGGCGCGTGTGGGTTACGTCCCCGAGATCCCCGGCCTGTACTCTTACATGACGGCAGGGGATCTGGCCGCCTTCTGCAGCCGGCTGTACCCCAGGTGGGATCAGGGGCTGGTCGACCGCTACTTGGATTTCTTCCGGTTGCCCCGTAACCGGAAGGTGGGCAGGTTTTCCCGCGGGATGAAGGGTCAGCTTGCCCTGGTGCTGGCCCTGGGGGCGCGCCCCGACCTGCTCGTGCTGGATGAGCCCACCGCGGGCCTGGATCCGGTGGCCCGCAAACATTTTCTCCAGACGGTACTGGCCGAGGCCACGGCTGCTGGCCAGACGGTGTTTCTCTCCTCGGACCTGCTGGAAGATGTGGAGCGGGTGGCCGACACCCTGGCCATCATCAGGAATGGCTGCCTGGTGCTCCAGAAGCCCATGGATGAGGTCAAGATGGGGGAGAAAAAGGTGCGCGTGGTGTTCCAGAACCAGCCGCCTGCCTGGCTGGCCGAAATTCCCGGAGTGAGGCGTGTGCAAAAGGAGGGGGCAGCCTTCCTGCTCACCGTGACCGGGGGTGTGCCGGCGGTGTTGGAACGGCTGCGCACCGTGCCCCTGTTTGCCCTGGAGGTGATCGACCTGACTCTGGATCAGGTGTTCGAGGAGTATTGCGAGTAGGTGGCAGAGGCACACTGTGCGGCTGGCGGGCCGTGCGGCGGGTCGCCAGGTGGCAGGGGGCCTGGCGGCGTCGCGCGGTGGCGCGGGAGGTGGGCATTGTGGGCAAGCTCTCTGTTCTTGTGGGGAAGGAACTCAGGCAGGTCAGGTGGGTCCTGTGGGTGGGCCTGGCCGTGACCCTCGTGTTCGGCCTGTCACTTCCCTATTTTTATCGGTTCATGGCTCGGATGGCACCTTCCCTGGGAATGCTGCCCGGTGACCTGGGCGAACTCTTCCGCCAGCAGCTGGCGGACTACCGGGTGTACCTGTGGGCGAACTGGTACGCCAAGAACCTCTATCAGAACCTGACGGTGATCGCGCTGATCCTGGGTGCGGGCGCGGTGGCCGGGGAACGCAGCCGGGGGACCCTGCCTTTCCTGCTCACCCTGCCGGTGACCAGGCGGCAGGTGATCACGGCCAAGGTCGTTGCCGGTGCCGCGGTCCTTGCTGCGTGCACCGTGGTCCCCACGCTCGCCGTGTGGGCGAGTTCCCCCTGGCTCGGTGGCCAGCGTGCCTTCGGCACTTTCCTCCTGGGAATGCCGACGGCCTGGGCGGGGGCTCTGGTGGTGCTGGCCGTGGCCATGCTGGCTTCGGCGTTCACCGAGGACGTGGTGAAGGCGGGCATCGCTGCGACCGTGGCCTGCCTGGTGCTGGCGGTGCCCGGATGGTTCCGGTCATCCTACCGGCTATCCATATTCTGGCACATGAAGGGGTTTCCCATTGCGATGGGGCAGGGGTTTCCCTGGCTCTCGCTGCTGGTGCTCCTCGGACTCGCGTTTCTCCTGCTTTGGGCAGGAGCGGTCCTGGTGGCACGCCGCGACCTCTGATGGGGGGCGGGGTGCATGTTGCCTCAGAATAAAAAGTACTTGTACCACGGATCGTTGCCTCAGAATGAAAGGTACTTGTACTCAAGTGGGTTAACCCCTTTCTGCGAGGACTGGGGTTTGAGCGGAGACGACTGAGT
>JBFLXJ010000023.1:320574-393673 GCA_040757085.1 Bacillota bacterium
TGGGCCTGGGAGCGCTGGCCGGCCTCTGGGTGGCGGTGGGCGTTCTCGCCGGTCCTCGCCGCCGTCTGTCGGCGGGCACATCGGCCCCGGCTGCGCGGGTGGGCCCTGGGTCGACTGGCGCGTCGGGCCATTAGCGGCTGCGAGTTGGCAGGGAACGGTGATCGCGGTGGGCATTCAGTATTTGGATCTGGTGGACGAGGTGTGCCCGGTGCCCCTGTTGCGCATTCAGGAGGCCCTGCGGGCGGCAGGGGCGGGGGACGCGGTGGTGGCGCGGCTCGGCTACGCCCGCTCCGTGCGCAACGTGATGGAGTGGGCGGAGCGGGAGGGGATCCCGTTCACCGTGCACGAGGTGCGGGGAGGTGCCTGGGAAATCACCCTGCGCAAGGAGCCCCGCGGGGTGTAGGAGGTTCGCCGTGGGTATGGAGCCTTCCGTTCGTGAGGCCTCGGGCATGTCGAAGCGGTTCCCCGCGTGCGAGGGGACAGGCCGTGCGTGACTCCGGTTGGCCGTACCTGGGCGGAGCGGTGGCCTTCGCGGTGGTGGAGGCGCTCTTTACTTTGTGGTCGGGGCGCACCGTTGGGATCACCTCTCACCTGATCGGGATTCCCGTTGCGTTTCCGCGGCTGACCCCCCGGGGAGGGACCGCGGAACTGGTCCTGGCCGGTGCCCTGCTGGTGGCCGGGATAGTGTGCGGCGCCGCTCTGGGGGCGGTACGGGGAGGGGAGTGGCGGCTGCGGCTGCCGAGGCGCTGGCAACCAGCGGTCCTGGCCGCCGCCGGAGGGCTCCTCATGGGAGTGGGGGCCAGGCTGGCTCCCGGATGTAACGTGGGAGGGGTGATCGGGGGGATCGCCTCTTCTTCCCTGCAGGGCTGGGTGGAAGGCGCTTTTATGGTGGCCGGTGCCCTGCTGGGGATCAAGCTGGCCCTGGCTGCGGAATCGCCGCGTGCATGAGGGCGGGATATGCGGGCCGTATAAGCCGGGGCTATGCGGGTTGTCAAAATGTGATACCCTCGGGCTGGAGGAATAGCGTCGGGGTTTCTGAAAAATGTCTTGTTAGAGCCATCACAAGAGCCATCGCAAGGTTGCCCGTTGACTGCGGTCAATGACTGCTGGGTTCACTGGGTGGTAATATGTATTTGGACATGCGGGGGGATGAGATGGGTCCCAGCGTGATAGCCTGGGAGGCCACCCGGGCTTGCAATTTGGTGTGCCGGCATTGCCGGGCCGAGGCAGTTCCCGGCTGCGATCCGGCTGAACTCACCACCGAGGAAGCGCGCCGGCTCCTGGAGGACGTGGCCTCTTTCTGCCGGCCCACATTCATCATAACGGGGGGAGAGCCGCTCCTGCGGGCCGACGTCCTCGATCTGGCGCGCTACGGTACTGCCCTGGGCCTGCGGGTGGTGATGTCCACCAACGGTACCACTCTCACGCCGGAAACGATAAAGACCATCCGGGAGGCCGGCATCGTGGCCATCTCGGTGAGCATCGACGGTCCTGACGCTGTCTCCCACGACGCATTCCGGGGCGTGCCGGGGGCATTTGATGCGGCTATGGCGGGGATGCGGCTGGCCCGGGAAGTGGGGTTGCCGTTTCAGGTCAACACCACCGTAACCCGGCACAACGTGGCCGAACTGCCCCGCCTGTTGGGGTTGGCCCGCGAGGTGGGTGCGCTGACCTGGGACGTGTTCCTGCTGGTACCCACTGGCCGGGCATGCGCCGAAGATGAGATCGCCCCCGAGCAGTACGAAGAAGTGCTGGGATGGCTGCTCGACCAGTCGATGTCCGGCCATCGGGCCGGCGGGATGCCGCCCGGGCCCGGGCACAGCGGTCACATGCGCATTAAGGTGACGTGCGGCCCCATGTACGCCCGGCTCTGGCTGCAGCGTAACGGGCAGGGGAGGCGTCCCCAGGGATGCATGGCCGGGGACGGCTTTGCTTTTATCTCCCGCACGGGAAAGGTGTACCCGTGCGGTTATTTCCCCCGGGAGGTGGGGGACGTCCGGGAACGGCCCTTCTCCGAAATTTACCGGGATGCACCCCTGTTCCAGGAGTTGAGGAACCCCGACCTCCTGCGCGGCAAGTGCGGGCGTTGCGAATTCCGCCGTGTGTGCCGCGGTTGCCGCGCGCGCGCCCTTGGCACTACCGGGGACTACCTGGCGGAGGAACCTTACTGCACTTATCAGCCCCGCGCACCGGTTCGCCGCCCGCCTGCCGGAGCGGCGGACGCAGGCCCGGGGGCTGAGGCCACGGCATGGGGATCGGAGAGGTGAGGCAGGTGTACCGCCTGCTGATGTTGGGTGTTAGTTACCGGAGTGCGCCCGTGGAGGTGCGGGAACGGCTGGCCGTGCCGGGGCCGGAGATTCCCGAGTACCTCACCAATCTGCGAAGGCTGACGGGGGCTTCCGAGTGCGTTCTCCTGTGCACCTGCAACCGGGTGGAAGCCTACCTGGTGGATGCCTCGGAGTCCCAGGAGCTGGAAGGTGAGTGGGCGCGCAGGGCAGGGTCGGGAGTCCTGGGAGTGATTTACCGTCATGAGGGTGTCGAGGCAGCCCGGCACCTGTTCCGGGTGGCGGGAGGCCTGGACGCCATGGTCACCGGGGAGACCCAGGTGTTGGGCCAGGTGAAACAGGCGCTGCAGACGGCCCGCGAGGCGTGCACGGCGGGGAAGGTGCTCAACGTCCTGTTCGAACACGCCGTCCGCACTGCCCGCCGGGTGCATGGTGAGACGGCCGTGAGCAGGCGGACCGCTTCGGTGAGCGCGCTGGCGGTGCAGGTGGCGGCACGGCACCTGGGAACGCTGGCAGGGCGGCGGGTGCTGGTGGTGGGGGCGGGGAAGATGGGACGGCTTGCCCTCTCCCAGCTCAAACTGGAGGGTGCCGGGGAAGTGCTGGTGTGCACGCGCGATCCGGCTCGAACCGGGGAGGCCCTCGCCGGCTGTACCCTGCTTCCCCTGAAGCCGGCCAGCCTCACGGAGGCCCTCGCCCGGGTTGACCTGGTTATCAGTTGCACGGCAGCGCCGGGGACGGTGATCGAACGGGACCTGGTGGCGCCCGCGGTGGCGGGCCGCTCGCGTCCCCTGCTGATATTTGACCTGGCGGTACCCCGGGACGTGGATCCCGCGGTGGGTGACCTGGAAGGTGTCCGGCTCTACGACATCGATGCCCTCGATCAGCACGGGGGCGGGGTCGGTCGTGAGCATGTGGATCGCGGGGAAGCCATCTGCGCCGAAGAGGCCGGGCGGTTCGCCGCCTGGCTCAGGCAGCAAAGGGTGGTGCCGGTAATCAGGCGGGTGCGGGAAAGGGCGGAGCGCGTCCGCGCCGAGGAACTGGACCGGGCCATGCGGGAACTGCCCGGGCTGGGAGAGAGGGAACGCCGGGTGCTGGAGCTGATGACCCACCGGCTGGTGAACCGGGTCCTGGATGGCCCCATTGCCGGTATCAAGGGGTTGGCTCTCCAGCCCGAAGGTGACCGCGCCGTCCAAGTCGTGGCGCAGGTATGGGAGGGGCGGGGTCGGGATGATAAGCGTAAGCAGGCTGCTCTGTGATACGCCGGCGTACGGGGACGGATTGCGTTACGTGCCCTCGGCCGGTTCTCAGGTGGCGGGCACCCGGGAAGGTGCGGGGCCGGTGGTGGTATGGAACGTGACGCCAGCCTGCAACCTGCGCTGCTCCCACTGCTATTACGACGCGGGCCCCGGCGCCTCGGGCACGACTGTGCTGGATACCGACGAGGCCCTGGCCCTCATTTCCGACCTGGCCCAATTCCGGGTCCCGGTGATCCTCTTTTCCGGGGGAGAGCCTTTGCTGCGGCCCGACCTGCCCCGCCTCATCCGGCGAGCGGTGGAGCTGGGCATCAGGGCGGTACTTTCCACCAACGGAACCCTTATCACCCGGGAGCGGGCCGCCGAATTGCGGGAGATGGGGGTCGGCTACGTTGGTGTGAGCCTGGACGGCATCGGGGAGGCCAATGACCGCATGCGCGGGGTGCCGGGGGCATTTCGCATGGCGCTGGACGGGATACGTAACTGCCTGGCGGTGGGGCAGCGGGTGGGGCTGCGCTTCACCATGACCCGGAGTAACGTGGACCAGCTCGGTGCCATTTTCGACCTGATCGGGCGGGAGGGTATCCCGCGGGCCTGCTTCTACCACCTGGTTTACTCGGGAAGGGGAGCGGAGCTGGTGGAGCAGGATCTCTCCCCGGTCGAGAGGCGCCGGGCGGTGGAGTTCATCGTGGAGCGCACCCTGGAACTGAACCAGCAGGGGCGCGCGGTGGAGATCCTCACCGTGGACAACCACGCCGACGGACCCTATCTCTACCTCTGGGCCCTGCGCAACCGTCCCCAGCTGGCCCCGCGGGTGCTAGAACTCCTGCGCCTCAACGGGGGCAACCGCTCGGGCATCGCCATCGCCGCCATCGATCACGAAGGTAACGTCTACCCCGACCAGTTCAGCCGCCATTACCCGGTGGGAAACGTGCGCCGGCAGCCGTTTTCCGAGATATGGTCGCGCGGCGAGCATCCTGTGCTGAGAGGATTGCGGCAACGGAAGACCCTGCTCCGGGGCAGGTGCCGGAGGTGTAGCTGGCTGGACGTCTGTAACGGGAACTTCCGGGCCCGGGCCGAAGCCGCCGGGGACATGTGGGGCGACGACCCGGCCTGTTACCTGAACGAAGAAGAGGTCGCCTGGTCAGGGAGGGAGGAGCAGTGGACGGCATAGACCGCAGACTGCTGGACGTACTGCAGAGGGGCCTGCCGCTGTGCGCGCGCCCGTACGTGGCGGTGGCGGACGAGGTGGGCGTTTCCGAGGACGAGTGTCTCCAGCGCATCGCCAGGCTCAAGCAGGAGGGCATTATCCGGCGCCTGGGGGGCGTGTTCAGTACCCGCGCGCTGGGGTTCTACAGCGCCCTGGTGGCGATGGTGGTACCTCCCGAGGACCTGGATCGCGTGGCGGTGGTGGTGAGCGAGTACCCGGAGGTGACCCACAACTACGCCCGGGACGGGCGCTATAACCTATGGTTTACCCTGGTCACCCCTCGGGAAGAAGATGCTCGTGCCCTGCTGGATGAGATCCGATCCCGCACCGGGGTCCGGGAGGTCCACCTGGTGCCGGCCGGGCGGGTGTTCAAGATCAGAGCCCACTTTCCCATGGGTGTGCTGAACGAGGAGGCCGCCGGTTATGCTTGACGACCTGGACCGGGCCATCGTCAGGGAGTTACAGGGAAACATCCCCCTGGATCCACATCCCTTTGCGGTTATCGCCTCCCGGGTGGGGGCTTCGGAGGAAGAAGTACTCAGGCGAGTGCGTTCCTACTGGGAAAGGGGGTGGCTCCGCCGGGTGGCGGCGGTGCTCTACCACCAGGCAGCCGGGTTCCGGGGGAACGCCATGGTGGTGTGGAAGGTCCCCCCCGAGCAGGTAGAGCGCTTCGGGCGGCTGGCTGCCACGTTTCCGCAGGTAACGCATTGCTATGAGCGGGCGCAACTACCCGATTTCCCGTACAACGTTTACACCATGGTGCATGGCGGCGACGACGAGGCCTGCGTGGAGGTGGCGCAGGCTATCTCTGCCGCTACCGGCATAGCGGAGTACCTGATCCTCACCAGCACAAAGGAGTATAAGAAGACGAGTGCCTGCTACATCCAGTAGCTGCTGGATCCAGGAGCGTGCGGGCCTGCCTCACCGGTGGCCCCGCCGCCATGTGTCCGGCCGGTGACGGCAACGGGGCGCGTCCTAGCAGAGGTCGGCCGGGGTCAGGAACCGAATGAAGCGCCGGGCCAATCCCGACAGAAGGGGGTCGCGGCGGTGGACGATCAGGAATTTCATGGGACCCAGTCCCCGGACGCGCAGGGCTTTCAGGCTTCCCGTGCGCAGCTCCCTCTGCACGGCCAGGCGGGAGAGGATGGACACTCCTCGCCCGGCAGAGATTGCCGATTTGATGGCTTCATTTGATCCCATGGTCGCCACCACGCGGAGCTGGGCGGGATCGATGCCCGCCCGGGCCAGGCATTGTTCTACTGCTTCCCTTACCCCTGACCCCGGCTCCCGCAGGAGAAGGGGCATCTGCAGCAGGTCCTGAGGTCCCAGTTCCTCCGCGGAGGACCACCGGCCGTTGGGAGCCACCACCGCCACGAGTTCGTCGGCGGTGATGGATCGCGCCACCAGGTCGGGCTCCTGCAGGATGCCTTCGTCGTACCGTTCCAGGATGCCCACGTCGAACTTGCCGTTTTGCACCCCGGCCACCACGTCGGCGGCAGAGGCGATTTCCAGCCTGATGTCGCACGTGGGGTTCTTTTCCTTGAAGGCCCACACTGTGCAGGGCAGTGCGTAATTGCCGATGCTCTCGGTGGCGGCGATGGTCAACCGACCGGTGTCGTCGGTGGCGCTCACCGCCTTTTCCATCCCCTGCACCAGTTCCAGGATGCGGCGGGCGTACTCGAATGCCACGTCGCCTGCGGGGGTCAGGTCCACCCCCTGGGCGTGGCGGCGGAAGAGACGGGTCCCGAAGTGTTTTTCCAGGGAGAGGATCTGGGCGCTTACGCCCGGCTGGGTGAGGTGCAGGAGGCGAGCGGCCCGGGAAAAACTCTTGAGCCTGGCCACCGTGCAGAACACCTCGAGCTGCCATATGTTCACGGCGATGCCTCCCCGCCGGTCGGGTTGGCTTTTACACTTTTTCGTAAGGTTATAAGTTCTATTACTGTCCCTATGTCTCCTGCTCCCATAGCCTCGTCTTATGCCCCGTGGGAAAGTGTGATGACCGGGAGCGCAGGAGGGGGAATGTTTGCCGTGAACTTTTTGTTAAGGCTGTCACAAACTTGAACTGAGAAAGGGGGGAAACGGAGGAAATGCGGAAAGCCATCGCTCTTCTGACCGTGCTGGCCCTGCTGGCCCTGCTCGGTGCGGCTACGGCCTTCTCCAAGGCGTCGTACGTCAGCTCCATGGTGGCGACGTACCCCAACCTCAAGGGATCCGAGCTGGCCGGCTGCGTCACCTGCCACACGACCGACCTGAAGCTCAACCGGTACGGGGCTGACCTGGCGGCGGCGGGCATGGACTACCGCAAGGTGGAAGGGAAGGACTCCGACCGGGACGGGTTCAGCAACCTGGTCGAGATCAAGGCCCTGACTTTCCCGGGTGACCCCGCCAGCAAGCCCGCGGCGTCCACCGGTTCGGGTACTTCGGGCGGGGGATCGTCGGGGACACCGGCGGGCGGTAGCGCCAAGCCGGCTCTCTTCCGCGATATTGCTCGCCACCCGGCACGGGAGGCCATTGAAACCCTGGCCGAGGCGGGCATCATCAAGGGGCGGCCGGGCAGGCTGTTTGCACCCGACGCTAAGGTGACGCGGGCCGAGTTCGCCACCATGCTGGAGCGCATCTTCGCCCTCCCGGAGGTGGCGCCCTACCTGCCCGCCTTCGAGGATGCTCCCAAGGAAGCCTGGTTCTGGCGGACCGTGGAGACGGTGGTGCGGGCCGGCCTGATGTCTCCTTCTGGCCAGGGCACCTTTGGCGCCAGTGACGGGGTGACCCGGGTGGAAGCCGCCCGGGTGGCGGTGAAGGCGCTCGGCCTGGAAGCTGAAGCCCAGGCGCTGCCCGAAGTGGAGCGGGCTGCCATCCTGGGCAAGCTGGCCGACGGCGCCAGCGTCCCGCCGGATGCCGCGAACTACGTGGCAGTGGCCATCAGGCGGGGACTCTTCCCCGGCGAGGGCAGGTTCGAGCCGTCACGAACCCTCACCCGGGCCGACGCCGCCACGCTGCTGGCGAAGGTGCGGGAAGCCAAAAAGCAGATGCAGGATCCCCTGGCGGGGATTGCCAGCTACGTGGTAGGTCCGGAGCAGTGCGCCACCTGCCACAGCCAGGCGGTTTCCGACTGGCGTACCACCATGCACAGCCGCATGGTGCAGGAACCGGGGCCAGGCGTTACCAACGCGAACTTCGATGATCCCCGGGCGGGGATCAAACTCTCCGACGTCAGGTTCGTGGTCGGTGGCATGACGAAAAATTACTTCGTGGGAGCGGATTACAAGTACCTGCCCGCTGAGTGGAACATCGAAAAGAAGGAATGGCACCCGCGCGCGGTTTCACCCTGGCTGGGGGCGTGCACGGGGTGCCACACCACCGGCTACGACAAGCAGCTCAACACCTTCGTGTCGCTGGGCATAAGTTGCGAGTCGTGCCACGGGCCCGGGTCCAAGCACGTGGCCACCGGCGGCAATACCGCTTACATCAAGGTCTCACTTGACGTGGACGCCTGTGAGTCCTGCCACGGCGGCGACCGGCAGGTGGGCCAGCTCAAGCAGACCGGGCACTACTCGGTGTTCGCCCAGATGGTAGATAAACCCTTCTACAAGGACAGCTGCATGGAGTGCCATTCGGCGACCGTGCGCATCGCCGGGGAGAAGGGGCAGCCGGTACCGGCTTTGGCGGAGTTCCGCGACGGGAGCCTCAAGGAGGACCGGGTGGGCATCACCTGCGTGGTGTGCCACGATCCCCACAAGCGGGACCACGAGGCCCAGTTGCGCAAGGACGCCCAGGAAACCTGCACAGAGTGTCATACGGGCGAGTTGAAGGGAGACGCCTTCCCGGCGGGCAAGGACGTACACCACCCGCAGAAGGAGATGTGGCTCGGTACAGGTGCTATCGGGGTGCCTTCCATGCCGGCGGCCAAGACGGCCACCTGCGTGGACTGCCACATGGTGGCGGGCAACCACCTGTTCCGGGCGGGTACACCCAAGCTGACCGTAACCCAGAAGGGCAAGCCGGTGGAACTTGACTCCTGTGACGCCTGCCACAAGACCATGAACGCGGAGAAGATCGCGGCGCTCCACCAGGAGTTCTCCAGGCAGATCGAAGAGCTGAAGGGCTTGCTGGCCAGGGTGGATGCCCGCATCAAGGAGCGCCAGGCCGTGGGGCTTGACGTGCGGGCGGCCCAGGAACTCCGTGACAAGGCGTTCACCAACATCTCCTTCGCCCAAGCCGACGCCTCGGGCGGCATCCATAATCCCGCCTACATCACGGAGATGCTGCGCGTGGCCAGGCAGTGGCTGGAGGAGGCATTGACCAGATAGCAGTGGTGATCCAGGGTCGAGCCGGGGGAGGAGACTCCGGGCCGGCTGCCGGCCCGGGTGCCCCCCGGTTCCTCGGAGGTGGCCATGATGACATTGCGCAAGCTTCCCTCCCGTCCCCGCGCTGCGCGGGCCTCGGTGCCGCAGGCGGTCCTGGTCGCCGGACTCGTGGGATTGGCGGTGGCGACCCTTGCCGCGGCGGGCGCGGTGCTCACGGTTTGCACGGGGGCCGCCCTGGCACAGGCCGGCAACGAGCTGTGTCTCGGGTGTCACGGGCAGCAGGGGCTGACCACCTTTGACGGGGACAAGGAAGTAGATCTCTACGTCGACCCGCAAAAGTATGCTTCATCGCCCCACGGGAAGGAGTCCTGCACTTCCTGTCATCCCCAGTTCCAGGGATTCGACCACGGGCGGGTGGCCCTGGGAGAGGAACTGCGTTTGCTCACCCTGCAGGCGTGTGTGAGCTGTCACGAGGGGTACGACTTCGGTGAGGGGAAAGTGTCCTGCCATCCCGATCCCCTCACCTGCGAGAAATGCCACGGTCCCATCCACGAAGTGATGCCCCGGGGCGATCCCGCTTCGCCCATCAGCCGCGCCAATGCGGTGGGATTCTGCGCCTCCTGCCATGAGAAAGAGGAGACCAGCTATTACTACAGTTTCCACGGATCGGCATATCGGCTGGGGTCCCGGCAAGCACCGCTGTGCACCGATTGCCACGGGCACCTCTCCCCGGTTAACGGGAATGTGGAGGAGGCCACCCTGATGTGCGGTAGCTGCCACCGGGGCAGCCCCGCCGCCATGGCCAACCTCCTGCGGGGCAAAGAGCACGTGACGCCGCAGGACCGGGAGAACGGGTTCCCCCTGTGGGTGGTGTGGAAGTTCTTCCTGGCTGTGATCCTCCTCAACACGGCCAAGGATGGTTCCCTGGCCATCCTCGACCTCACCCGCCGCCTGCGGGTCCGCAGCCGCAGCGGCCCCGAGGGAGGTGACGGCCATGCCTGATACGGTGGAGCGCTCTGCGCCCTCCGCGCCGCCAAGACGGCCTGTGACGCCGGTGCCGGCAGGAAAGTCGGGGCGGTCTGACCCCACCATGAGGTTCGACATCCACGCCCGGCTGCAACACGCGATGCTGGCCTTGAGCCTGGGCGTCCTGATGCTCACCGGGTTTCCCATCAAATACGCTCACACCGCCTGGGCTCCTGCCGTGGTGCGCCTGTTCGGGAGTTTCGAAACCATGCTGAGGGTGCACCTGCTGGCGGCGGGGTTGCTGGCCTTCGTGGTGGTGTACCACCTGGTGATGTGCCTGTGGGGTCTTGCCCGCAGGCGGCTCGACTTCGCGGTGATCCCCCATCTGCGCGACTTTGTGGACTTTGCCCATCACCTGAGTTACCTGGCCGGGTTCCGTCCCGACCCCCCCCGCTTCGGTAAGTTCACCTGGTGGGAGAAGTTCGAGTACTGGGCGGTTGTATGGGGAACCACGGTGATGGGCGTATCCGGCCTCACCCTGGCCTTCCCCGAATGGGCCGCGGCGTACGTGCCTCGCTGGGTGATCGGTGCACTCCGGGTGGCCCACAGCAACGAGGCCCTGCTGGCTTTCCTGGCCGTCCTCATCGGCCACTCCTTTGCCGTGCATTTCTCTCCCAGCGTCTTCCCTTCCAGCACGGTATGGTACAATGGTAAACTGAAATTGTCTCAACTGCTTGAGGACCATGCCCTCCTGTACGAGAGCATGGCGGGGTGTGCGGTGGACGATCTGGACAGGGTGCCGCACAGCCGCTGGGCTCACAACCGGGTGTTGATCGGCCTGGAGCTGGTGGTGTACACGGGACTGGTGGCATGGGTGTTCGTGAGTCTGGTTCCCCTCCTGCCCCGCTAGCGGTGAGGCGGCAGGCAGGCAGAGCAGTCGGGCGGAGGTAGTTGTGACATGCGGGGGCGGCTGTTGTGGGCGGGCTTGCTGGTACTGCTGGCGGCGGTGTATCTGGCCTATTCGGGATGGCAGGGGGCTGCCCTCTATTACCTGACCCCTTCTGAAGCGCAGGAGCGGGTGCTGTCGGGACGGGCTTTCCGCCTGGCAGGAAAGGTGGGTCCGGATGTGGCCTGGGATGCCACGGCCAAGCTCCTGCAGTTTCAGGTAACTGATGGCACCGCTGCCGTAGCCGTCGTTTACCGGGGGGTGCCGCCGGATAATTTCGGCCCTGGTCAGCAGGTGGTGGTGGAAGGCACCGGGGACGGCCAGGGGAGGGTGGTGGCGAACCGCCTGATCATGAAGTGCCCCAGCAAGTACGAGCAGGCCCCCGCATCCACCCGGCCTGCAGGGCAGAATGTCCTCTATGTGGGGGGTGCCGCCGTAGCGCTGGCGGTCGGCCTGGCGGTGGTGGCCAGTCGCCGTCTGACCGGGCGGGCGGGCCGGGGGAGAAGGGCAGGTACCGCCGTCTGATGGTACAGCTAGCGGACGTCGTGGTGTTGGCCGGTTTCCTCGCCTGTCTCTACGGCGGGGGCATGCTGGTCCTGGGTGTCCGCCAGGAAAGGAAATCCTGGCTCGAACAGGGTCGGGCGGCCGCAGTGGCGGGTGCGGTGCTGTGCACCCTGGCTTCGGGCATGCTCGTGTACTTCCTGATCGTGTCGGATTTCCGCATCGCTTACGTGGTTAACCATACCAGCCGCAATCTTCCCCTGCTGTACCGGGTTTCTGCCTTCTGGGCCGGTCAAGAGGGTTCGTTGCTCCTGTGGGCGCTGGTGCTTTCCTGGTACGCTGCGTATGTGGCCCGCGTCACCTGGGGCCGTTCCCCCGCCCTTTCTGCCCGCGCCCTGGCCCTGATGCTGGGCGTGGAGGCGTTCTTCCTGTTCCTGGTGGGCTTTGTGACCAGCCCGTTCCGGGTAGTTTCCCCTGTGCCCGCGGATGGGATGGGCCTGAACCCCATGCTGCAAAACGTGGGTATGCTGCTGCACCCGGTCACCCTGTACCTGGGATACGTGGGCTTCACCGTGCCCTTTGCCTTTGCCCTGGCTGCGCTGCACGCCGGGGATTCGGCCGGGTCGCAGCCGGGATGGCTGCACCTCACCCGGTCTTTCACGCTGTGGTCCTGGCTGTTCCTTTCCGTGGGGATCATCCTGGGTATGCAATGGGCCTACGTGGAACTGGGGTGGGGCGGCTACTGGGCCTGGGACCCGGTGGAAAACGCCTCGCTCCTGCCCTGGCTCACCGCGACCGCCTTCTTGCACTCGGCTCTGGTGCAGGAGAAGCGGGGCACCATGGCGGGATGGAACGTCATCCTGGTCGTGATGACCTTTTTCCTGACCATCCTGGGGACCTTCCTCACCCGCAGCGGGGTGCTCTCTTCCGTGCATGCTTTCGCACCCAGCGGCCTGGGTGCCTACTTCCTGGTCTTCATGGTTCTGGTATTACTCGGTTCAGCATATCTCCTGGTCCGCGGGTGGTCCCTGGTTGAGGAAACGCGTCCCCTGGAATCGCTGCTTTCCCGGGAAACTGCCGTTATCGTGGCCGAATTCTTGTTTGCTGCTTTTGCCCTGGTGGTATTCTGGGGTACGGTGTTCCCCCTGCTTTCCGTTGCTGCGGGGGGGAAGCAGATATCGGTGGGGCCCGCGTTTTACGTGCGGGCGGCGGTGCCGTTTGGGGCCCTGACGGTCGTGCTGCTGGGTATCTGCCAGGTCCTGGGATGGAGCCGCAGCCGGCTGTCCGGCGTGGCGCGGGGCCTGGCGGTGCCGGCCGTCCTGGCTGCCCTGGCAGCCGGGGCGCTTACCCGCTGGCAGGGACCCCAGCGCCTGTCGGTCGGGGCGCTGGCCGGGTTCTTCGCCGCTTTCCTGGTGGCGTTCACAGGCTTCGCCCAGCTACTGCGGGATGTGCGGGCCCGACGCTCCTCCACGCAAGAAGGCTGGCTGGGTGCCCTGGCCGGGCTGGTGGAGCGTAACCCCCGTCGCTACGGAGCCCTGCTCGTGCACCTGGCGGTTGCCTGCATGGTGGTGGGGTTTTCCGGGTCGGCATTCCGCCAGGAAGCCACCTTCACCTTGCAGCCCGGGCAATCCACTGAGGCGGTGGGGTACACGATTACCTACCGGGGGCTGGACGCTGCCCACCTGCCCCACCGGGTGAGCGTCTATGCCCACCTTGAGGTGACCCGGGACGGCCGCGTCACCGTGCTTCGCCCGGAGAAGCAGTATTACCCCAGCTACGAGTCGGCGTTTTCGGAGGTGGCGGTGCGGGGCGGGCTAAGCGAAGATCTGTACACCGTCCTGGAGGTTTGGCAGCACGACGGCACCGCTTCTTTCCGGGTGATAAGGGAACCCCTGGTCGCCTGGATCTGGGTGGGCGGGTACCTCCTGGTGGGGGGGACGCTGGTGCTGGCCTGGCCTCGCCGGTTGCCTGGTCCAACCCCGCGGCCTGCAGAGGTGCGCAGCCGGGCGCCGTCGGGGAGGGTGGGCCCTGGCGGGCGGGGTGGGGGCCGCCATGCCTGACCGCGGTGCCGCGGTGAGCCGTGGCGCGGCGGTGGTGGTGCGGGACCTGGTACAGCGACTGGGCGGCCACGAGGTCCTGCGGGGGGTGAGCTTCGAGCTGCGTGCGGGGGAGGTGCTGGCCGTCCTGGGGCCCAACGGGGCGGGGAAAAGCACCCTGCTCCGGGTCCTGGGCACCCTCCTTCGCCCCACCCGGGGTGAGGTGCTGGTTCGGGGGCGGGACGTGCGCCGGAGCGGTCCTGACCTGCGTCGCTCCATCGGCTTCCTTGGCCATCACACCTTCCTCTATCCCCAGCTCACGGGATGGGAAAACCTCTGGTTCTGTGCGCGGGCCTTCGGTGTTTCCGATCCGGAAACGAGGGTAAAGGAGATGCTGGGGGCCGTGGGTCTGGACCTTTTCGCCCACGAACCCGTGCGTCATTATTCGCGGGGGATGCAACAGCGGCTGGCGCTGGCGCGTGCGCTGCTTCACGATCCACTGCTGCTCTTGCTGGACGAGCCGTACACCGGGCTGGATCCGGAGGCGGCCGGCCTCCTCGACGAGGTGATCGGCCGCTGGAGAGAGCAGAGCAGGTCGGTGGTCATGACCACCCACGATCTGGGGCGGGCCCTTTCGGGCAGCGACCGGGTGCTGGTGCTGCAGCGGGGGCGGGTGGTGCTGCTAGCGCCTTCCCGCAGCGTGGGGGCAAGCCGCCTGGAGGAAGCCTGCCGCCCGGGGGGTCACCGGGCTTGAACCGGCCGCGCTCGGTGTCACCGGAATCGAGCAGGCCGGCGGGGTGGTGGCAGCAGGTTGCTGCCCTGGTGTGGAAGGAACTGCGGGCGGAGGTTCGCACGCGGGAGACCCTCACCCCCATGGTGGTTTTCGCCCTGGTGGTGGTGACCGTCTTCGGATTCGGCCTGCGTGCCACCGGAACCGATCTGACTCCCGTATTCCCCGGCTTGCTCTGGATTTCTTTTTACTTCGTAGGACTGCTGGGCCTGGGACGTTCCTTCTCCAGCGAGCGAGCCCAGGAAACCCTGGCGGGCCTGCTGCTGGTGCCGGCCGACCGCTCCTTTATCTTCGTGGGGAAGGCCCTGGCCAACCTGGTGTTCCTGGGCGTGGTAGAACTGATCTCGCTGCCCCTGTTTTTCGGCCTGCTCGGGGTCCCCTTTACCGCCCCCGTGCTGCCCTTTTGTGCTACCATGCTCCTGGGGACGGTGGGCTTCGCCAGCATAGGCACCCTGCTTTCTGCTTTGGCCGCCCACACCCGGGCGGCGGAGATGCTGCTGCCCGTGCTGGTGTTCCCGGTACTCATCCCGGCGGTAATCGGGGCTGTGGAGACCACCGCTTCCCTGCTGGGGGTCGGTGACCCCCTGGGGTGGAAGAGATGGCTGGGGCTACTCCTGGCCTACGATGCCCTGTTCGTGGCCCTGCCCCTGGTGCTGTTCGAGTACCTGATGGAACCCTGATGCCCCCTGGTGGGAGGTGAGCTTTTGAGTACGCGGGGTTTGCTGGCCTGGGTGACGTTCGTGGGCATCCTGGCGGCCCTGTTCCTGGCTTTCCTCTATGCCCCGCCGGACGCCAAACTGGGTGACACCCAACGACTCTTTTACTTCCACGTGGCTTCGGCGTGGACGGGCCTCCTGGCCTTCACCGTGGTGTGCGTGGCCAGTATCGCCTACCTGCGCACCGGGCAGGCGAGATGGGACCGGCTGGCCCTGGCGTCCACCGAAGTGGGGCTGCTGTTCATCACCATGGCCGTGATAACGGGGTCCATCTGGGCCCGCTTCGCGTGGGGTACTTGGTGGGAGTGGGAACCCCGCCTCACCAGCGCGTTTATCCTGTGGCTCATGTACGCGGCCATCCTCCTGGTCCGGAACCTGGTGGAGGAACCGGAGCGCAGGGCCCGTTACGCGGCGGTGTTCGGTATAATCGCCTTTGCCGACGTGCCCGTTGTGTTCATGTCGGTGCGTTGGTGGCGTTCCGTTCATCCCGTGGTGGTGTCGGCTGCCGGGCTCGATCTGGAGCCGCCCATGGTGCTGGCCATGGTGGTGGCGGTGCTCGCTTTCACCCTGCTCTACGTAATGCTGGTCGGTGAGCGCGTCCGCCTGGCTCGACTGGAGCAGGAGCTGGCCGAGTGCAAACGCGCCTGGCGGGAAGAAGGGGGGGATGCGCGGTGATCACGTATCTGTTCCTGGGGTACACGGCGGTGTGGACGCTGCTCTTCATCTACTTCCTGTACATCTCCGGCCGCCAGCGTGCTCTGGAGCGTGACGTGATGTGGATCCGCGACCACCTGGCGCGGCGGGAGAGTGCCTCGCCGGCACCGCAGGATGGCCCCGCGCCACGGCAGGATTGAGTCAGGTTGTGGCCGGTCGCGGCCGGTGCTAAAATACGAAATAGTGCGGGGGCAGATGGGGACTGGTGTCTCCCGCGGCCTTCAAAGCCGTCGTCGGGTGCTGGACGTGCCCGTGGTGGGTTCGATTCCCACCTGCTCCCGCCAGTAAGGTTTCAAGGGAGCACCGCCAGCGGTTCAGCTAGACTGCCGGCGTACCGCTGCCAGTCACAGTAGCGCTTTGAGGAGGATAAAAGATGCCGTTCAACATCGGGTTGCCGGAGTTGCTGGTCATACTGTTTATCTGCCTCATAGTTTTTGGTGCGGGGAAGCTTCCCGGAGTAGGACGAGCCCTCGGGCAGAGCATACGTGAATTCCGGCAGGCTTCCCAGGCCAAACCCGAGCCTGACCAGGCCGGATCCGAGCGCCCGGCAGGGCACGAGCAAGGGCCCGGGCCTGGCCAAGCAGGGACTGCAGGGCGGGCTGACGGGGGCAAGGAAGGTTAGGGCAGGAGATCCGGCGACCGGGAGGTGACCGCTTGAATATCAACGGTGGCGAGCTATTGATCATCCTGCTGGTCGCCCTGGTCGTTCTGGGACCCAAGGAACTGCCCAAGATCGGCCGCGCCCTGGGAACCATGGTGCGCGAGTTCCGCCGCGCCTCCCGCGACATCGTGGACGAGCTGGGTCTGGACAGATGGGAGGAAGGCAAACCCAGGGATCAGGCCGAGAGCAAGCAACCGTGAGTTTCCAGCCCGGGTCGGACCGGGGAGGGATCCTTCTCCAGCAGGGTGCGAGGTGGGGTTGTTGGCGCAGAGGAAAAGCGAAATGACCCTGATGGAGCACCTGGAAGAACTGCGCCGCGTTCTGGTGGTGTGCACGGTGGCCGTGGGGATATCCACGGCCGTTGTTTACGGCTTCTTCCGGCAGGAACTGTATGACCTGGTAACGTTCCCCCTCCGTCAATACGACGCACCCTTGATCTTCATCGGCCTGGGAGAAGCCTTCATGACCCAGCTCAAGCTGGCGGTGGCGGCCGGGTTCGTCATCGCTCTGCCGGTCATCCTGTGGCAGGTATGGGGCTTTATCGTGCCGGCCCTGAGGCCGGAGGAAAAGCGTATGGTGGGCGTTACCGCCCTGCTGTCGCTGCTCATGTTTTTCGCCGGAGCAGCATTCGCCTATTTCACCGTTTTCCGTTTTGCGGCCAGGTTCTTGATAACCGTGGCCGGCCCGGAGGTTCGGCCCATGCTTTCCATCGGCCACTACGTTTCGTTCCTCGTCACCTTTCTCATCCCCTTCGGGCTCGCCTTCGAATTGCCCGTGATCATTTACTTCCTGGCCCGCTGGGGTCTGGTGACAGGTTCCTGGCTGGCCAGGAACCGCAGGCCCGTCATCGTGGTAATCTTCATAGTGGCGGCGGCCCTCACACCGACGCCCGACGTGGTTTCCCAGCTTCTCATGGCCGGCCCTCTGCTTCTGCTGTACGAAGTCAGTATACTGGTGGCGAAGGTGGCGGCCAATCGGGCCGCGGTGGTCCGCCCTGCTCAGGAGGGGTAGCCCGGTGCCGGCTCGGGAGGGGCAACAGGTGCAGGCTGAGAAGGGTGGCCGGGTCCGCCCGTCGGAACGGGTGGCTGCGGCGGGCGGCCCGTGGGAAGGGGTGCGGGGTTGCGCATTCTGGTGGCGCCCGATTCCTTTAAGGGAAGCCTGAGCGGGGTTCAGGTGGCCGAAGCCCTGGGGAAGGGCCTGAAGAGGGCTCTGCCGGGAGCCACAGTCGTCCCCTGCCCGGTGGCGGATGGGGGTGAGGGTACGGCAGAGGTCCTGGTCCTGAACACGGGCGGACGCATGGTGCAGAGGACGGTGATGGGGCCTCTCGGTGAACCCGTCGAGGCCCGATTTGCCGTGCTGGGCGACGGCGAGACGGCGGTGGTCGAGATTGCTGCCGCCTCAGGATTGCCTCTGGTGCCCCCCGCTCGGCGCGACCCCCTGGTAACCACCAGCTACGGGACCGGGCAGTTGATCATGGCTGCCATCGAGGAAGGATGCCAGCGGGTGGTGGTGGCCCTCGGGGGGAGCGCCACGGTGGATGGTGGTCTGGGGATGCTGGAGGCCCTCGGATTCCGATTCCTGGATGCCTCCGGCCGAGCCGTCCCCCGGGGAGGGAGGGGGCTGGCCCTGGTGGAGAGTGCCCTGCGGCCCGTCCATCTGCCGCCCGTGGAGTTCGTGGGTGCCTGCGACGTGGACAACCCCCTGGTGGGTCCCCAGGGAGCGGCCCGCGTGTACGGTCCCCAAAAAGGTGCTACTCCCGAGGTGGTGGAGGAACTGGACCGGGGCCTGGCCCATCTGGCCGCCGTGTGGAAGCGGGAATGGGGGGTCGACGTGGCCGAACTGCCGGGAGCAGGTGCGGCCGGGGGAGCCGGGGCGGCCCTGGCGGCGGCGCTGCGTGCCCCCCTGATATCCGGGGCCCACCTGGTGCTGGAGTACAGCGGGCTGCAGCGCCGCCTCGAGAAAGCAGACCTGGTGATCACGGGAGAAGGACGCATGGACTTCCAGACGCAGCGGGGCAAGGCCCCGGCTGCCGTGGCCGCTGCCGCCCGCCGCGCGGGCGTCCCCGTGGTGGCGGTGTGCGGGTCCATCGCCGCCTCCCCGGAACAGCTTGAGGAAACGGGCATTGCCGTAGCGCTGGGCATCACGGAGGGGCCCACGACCCTGGAAGAGAGCATGGCCCGGGCGGCCGAGCTCCTGGAGAGGGCGGGGGAACGGCTGGCGCGGCTCCTGCAACTAGGCAGTACCCTGGCCCACTGCCTGCGTGCACCGGGCACAGGAGGGGGTTTCTGATGCGGAGGGAATTCTCGGCGGGGGGCGTGGTATATCGGTTGGCGGATGCGCGTGACCCGGAGTTCCTCCTCATTCGGGACGCCTGGGGCCGGTGGACCCTGCCCAAAGGGCTTATCGAGAAGGGTGAGAAGCCCCTGGAGGCGGCCCTGCGGGAGGTAACCGAGGAAACCGGTGTCCAGGTGCGGCCGGCCGGTGATCTGGACCGCATCCACTACTTCTACCGCGACCCCGGGGGAGACCTGGTGTACAAGACCGTCTACTACTTCCTGATGGAAGCGGCGGGTGGCACCGTGCGCCCCCAGCTCGAGGAGATCACGGATGTGCGCTGGGTGCCGGCCTCGCAGGTGGTGGAGAGGTGTGATTACGAGGACACCCGACCCGTCCTGGAAAAGGCCCTCGCCCGCGTCAACCGGTTGCAACCGTAGCAGCCAGCGCGCCTGCCGCGCGTGGCCCGCCAGGGAGGGTATTTCACCCGGGATACCGGAGGTGAGAGAATTGGGAGTGTTCGTCGTAATCGGGGTGGCGGCCATTGCGCTGACCATCTACTGGGTACTGCTGGCGGAGCGGGCGACGCGGGCCCTGGAGCGGTCTGCTGCGGCGCTGGAGCGGGCGGCCACTGCCCTGGAACAGGGTACGAGCCCGCAGGGCACCTTTCGCCAGCCCGTCTGATGCCCCCTCACAGCCGGATGATGCCTGTCAACGTCACACCAGCCCTGCGGGGGCGTGAGCGAGGGTGTTGACAGGTCACGGGAGACCTGGTACGATATGGGAAACGCGAGACGCCGGCAGCTCCCCAATCAGGGGGGCTTTTGGCTATGTCGAGGTTTCGGTGGTTGGCGGCGGCCACGCTGGCGGCTGTGGGGCTGGTGGGAGGGGCCGTGCTGTGGTGGTTCTGGCCCCGGCCGGATTACGCCTTTGTGGTGGTGGATGAGTCGAACGGGTTGCCGCCGGTGGGGTGGTCGGGGACGGAGGTTGCCCCCGTGGCCTGGTACGACGGCGATGGAGGCCTGTACGTCCCTCATGGCGCGCTCCGGCCCTGGCACCGGCTGGTGTGCCTGCACGAGGTGGATGCCGCGGGGGTGAGGGTCGCATCCCGCATCCTGGCCAGGAGGGGGTTCCCCGCTCGCATCCCTCTGGACGACCCGGTGCCCGGGGTGGACGAGTGCTCGCGGGTGCTGGCCGGACCCCTGCAGGTGCTGGGCTTGGGAACGCGACAGGGGTTGCGGTTGCGCTACGCGGGGCATGACATCGTGCTGGCTCCGGGTCAGAGCTGGGCACAACTGCGCGTCATCGGAGAACGGGGGGAGCAGGTATTCTCTCCCGCTGACCCTGGCGGCTGGGAAGGCGCCGTTGGGGAAGCTCTCGCCACGGGTTGCCCCGTGACCAGGCTGGTCATCACCTATCACGGCATTTGGGCCCGTGCCCGCATCACGCCGGTCAAGCAGGGTTCCTCGCTCGGCCCTGTCAAGCAGGGTTCGTCGCCCACAACGGCGAGGCAGGTTTCCTCACTCGGTGAGGCGGGGAGGTGTGCCTGATGCGCCGCAGTGTGGCCCGAACCCTGGTGGGGGTGCTCCTTGCCCTTTCCTTTGCCCTTCCGGCGGGTGCGGTTCCCGCGCCGTCCCGGGGCGATGGGGTCCCGGAAGCGTGTCCGCCTGCCTGGGGTTCCCCCGCAGCCGGACAGCCCGTGCTGCTGGTGGGGGGCCCCGGCAGCGACCCCGAGGGGGTGTGGGGCGGACCGGCGGGACTACGGGCCAAGCTTCAGGAGGCGGGGTACCGGGTGTGGGTGGCCGATCTTTCCCGGGATGATGACCCCGATCCGGAGCGGCTGGCGCGGCTGGTGGTGGGGCCGGCCGCCGAGCGGGTTCTGGCAGCGTGCGGGGCGGAAAGGCTGCACATGGTGGCGCACGGGTTGGGGGCGCTGGCCGCCCGCTATTGGGCGGAACGGGGCGGGTCGGGCAGGCTGGGTACCCTGGTCATGCTGGCCCCGCCCAATCACGGGTCCTTCGCCATGAACATGCTGCATGTGGTGGCTGCCCTCTCGGCGCGGGAGGCCGGGGTCGTCACCGAAGCAGGCGCTGCTGGGGGCCACGGGGAGGCGGCAGGTGCTGGCGGGGCCCTGTGGAGTTACGTGTGGGAGAAGGCCGGTTCGGTGTACCAGCCCCTGTACCGGCGCTACGTGGGGGAGTACCGCCTGGGGGTGCCGGCCCGGGACACCCTGGGCGGGGTGCGCCGCATGCTGGGGCGGCTTCCCTTTGAAGGATGGGTTGCCCGCGAGGAGCCGGAGCTCTTCGCGCGGGAATTCCGGGACGCCCAGGAACCCCTGGACGGCACTTCGGTCACCGCTGCCTACGGTCATGCCCTGGCCCTCAACGTGGGTAGGGTGGAAGAACTGCGGGCTGCCCTGCGCGGCGCGGGCCTGGTTTCGTCGTTGCTTGAGGATCCCATCCTCACCTCCGACTGGAAGGAGATGGCGCGACACTATGGCTTGAAAGCGGCCCGCTGGGCAGGCCGGCAGGTGGCGGACTGGTTGACCCGGCAGGGGCAGAAGCTGTTGCTGGACCAGGCCCCGGCGTTACTGGGCGTGGATCCCTTCTCGCCCGGCATGGAGCGGGTGGTGGAGGAATACTTCCTCCTGCCGATGGGTCCGGGACCGGACGGCCGGCCGCGGTACGAGCGCCTGCTGAGCAACTGGTTCCTCAAGCAATGGAACGAGAAGGCGGCACGACCCGACTCGCCCCGCTATGTGGTAGTGGCTGGCAAGGTCCCCAACCTGTGGCGGCTGGGATGGAAGCAGGTGGGCGAGAACGATTTCTGGATTGAGGTGGAATCTTGCTTCCTGCCCCTGGGACCCGACGACCGCTTCTTCCTGGTGGAGGACAGGGGTATCTCTGCCAGTCACGGAGGCCTGCCCCGTAACCGCCGGGTCCACGACCTCGTGCTGAGTGAGTTGTCGTTTGCACCACGGCGGGTTCTGTACCCGCGGGCCGGTCCTCCTGGGAAGGCTGTTTCCTGGACCGGCCGGCGCGAGATGTCCCTTTCCCCCTGGTATCCCCGCTACCTCAGGATCGATAGCCGCTACCTCAACCGGGGCGGGGATCTGCACATCGAACTTGAGCCGCGTACCTCTACCCGCGCTGGCATGCCCCCCGCCTGGGTGTGGATCGAGAGGGCGGGCGGCAGGTGGGAAAGGCGAGAATTCGAATGGAATGGTGACCGGGCCGTCCTCACTGTTCCCCGTTTCGGACAGGAGGTGTATGCCGCTTTCCTGGGCAGCCGCCTTCCCCTGGCCCCCGCCCGCGGGCTCATCGCCTGTTACCGGGATTCGCCTACGGGCGAAATCATGTGCCGGGCGACCTTCATCCCTTCTCCCGTGGAGGCCGGGGGCGGATGGGAGCAACCACCACCGGCGGAAGGCGCCGGGGTTGAGGTCTCCCTGCCCCAGGACCTGCCGGTGATCAGGGCAGTTTTGCGGACGAAGCAGACCACTCATGAGAAGGACCAGCGTACCTACCACAGCCGCTGGGAATGGGATTTCGGTGACGGTTACTCTTTCGTGGACGATGATCCCATGCACACCTCGGCCGCGGTCAGCCACGCCTTTGCCGGCCCCGGCCAATACACGGTGCGCGCGCGGTCGTACGCCAACGACGGGCGCATTCTGCGGGAGAAGGCCTGGCACGTAACCGTAACCCCGCCGGGGGCCGACGGTTCCCCGGGGGAAGACCCTGCCGGCGAGAAGGTGGAGGTCGGCCAGCCCTGGAAGGCTACCCTGGAGACAGTTCGGGAGCCCAGGGTGACAGCCACCATCCACAGCCCAAAGGAGTGGATGTCCGGTCGTCCGGCGCGCATCCGGGTGTCCGTGCAGGTGGAGGAGGTCCCTTTCCTCGCGGAACAGAGAGTGGAAATCGATCCCGGCCAGGAATTCGTGATGATATGGGAGCGGGCGGGCTTGTTCCCCGTGCGGGTTGCTGTGACCGTGACCCTTCGCTATCGTTTCCCTGAGATTGAGTATGCTTTGCGTAACACCTACCTGTTTGAAACCCAGGTCAAGGTGCTGACCACCTCGGGAACTGACTGACCATCTCGGGAGCAGACTGGCCGCCTCGGGGGAACCCGCTGCGGATAGCCACTTGTTCCCTCGCCTCCTGCCTGCTATAATGCACTTGAGAGTCATTCTCATGCGGGTAGTGGGTGGAGGTCGAGGATTTGGTCAGGCAATCCCTGCATCCATCGGCATTAGATGTACAGGAGGAGGCGGATGGGGTAGGGGTCGGGCAGCCCCCCCTGGTCACCCTGAGTTCGGCTCCCGTGGGAGCCCGGGTACGTATCCGCTACCTGGGGGCGGGGGTGTTGCGCGCCCAGGCCATCCGGTTGGGGCTGGGGCCCGGTTCAGAGGTGACCGTATGGGCGCGCCTCCCTGGCGGACCCGTGCTCCTCAGCCGGGGAAGCCAGAAGGTGGCGTTGGGCCGCAAGCTGGCACAGGAAACCTGGGTAGAGATCATCGGGCGCGGGTCCTGACCCTGCCGGGCTGTTCCGGATCCGGGGTTGATCCGCTACCGCGGGTGCCCCGCCCGCATCATCTGGTACCCATATTCGGTAGAAGGTGGTCGTGTGCAACACTGTCATCGCCGCCGGCACCGTCAGGGCCGCCACCACTCGGACCGCGACGGGATGGAGCGTCACCGCTTGGGTGGTGACGGGTCGGGTCACTGCTGCCCGGGTCGCGAAGGCCGGGGTCGCGAGAGATTCGGGCAGGACCGGGCCCCGCGGCGGCTCATCGCGCTGGTGGGGAATCCCAACACGGGCAAGTCGGTGATATTCCATTATCTTACTCGCAGGTACGTGGAGGTTTCGAATTATCCTGGCACCACCGTTGAGGTCACCAGCGGGTGGAGCGGGGAAGACCTGGTCGTGGACACGCCGGGCGTGTACGGCATTTCCGGGCTCAACGATGAGGAACGGGTGACCAGGGATGCCGTGCTGCAAGCTGACCTGGTGATCAATGTGGTGGATGCCGCTCACCTTTCCCGCGACCTGTTCCTCACCCTGCAACTTTGTGACCTGGGAGTTCCCATGGTGGTATGCCTGAACATGGTGGACGAGGCCCGCACCGAGGGTAAATGGCCGGATCCCCGGGTGCTGGAGGAGGCCCTGGGGGTGCCCGTCATCCCTACGGTGGCCACGCGCCGGCAGGGTCTGCCGGAACTGCGCGCCGCCCTGGCCCGGGCCGTCCCCGGAAGACCCGACCCCGACCTGGCCGCCCGCCTGGCTCGGGAAATCCCTCCGGACGTCGTGGGGCAGGTCGAGGACGACGGGCGCGGGCGGGCCCTGACCTACCTGTACCTGGAAGGGGATGACCTGGCGGCCCGCCGCCTGGGGCTGCCTCCCGGGGGGAATCGCGAGGCGGTCTGGGCACGCCGCCGCCGGCGGGCCGACGAACTGGCCGCCAGGGCGGTGACGGGCGGTAGCGTCCGGGGCACGGAGCGCTGGCGGGGCATGGTGGACCACCTCCTCACCTGGCCTGCTTCCGGCCTGCTGGTGCTGGTCCTGATCCTGGCTCTGGCGTACTGGTTCCTGGGGGTAGTGGTGGCGGGCACGGTGGTGGACTTCCTCGAGGGCACCGTCATGCAGGGATACTGGGAGCCCGCAGTACGAGGGCTGGTGGGCCACGTTGTCCCTCCGAGAAGTGCGGTGGGCCAGTTGCTGGCGGGAGAATTCGGGCTCCTCACCATGACCGTCACCTACATCGTGGGCCTCTTGCTTCCCCTGGTGGTGGGGTTTTACCTGCTCATGGGGTTCCTGGAGGATTCCGGTTACATGCCGCGGGTTGCGGTGCTGTTTGACCGGGCCCTGAATCCCCTGGGGCTGAACGGCCGGGCCGTGATCCCCTTTATGCTGGGCTTCGGCTGCGTGACCATGGCCATCGTTTCCACCAGGGTCCTCAATACCAGCCGGGAGCGGCGCATCGCCATCATCCTCCTCAGCCTGGCCATCCCCTGCTCCGCCCAACTGGGTGTGGTCACGGGCATGATCACCCCCCTGGGATGGCGGGTACTGGCGTTTTACGGCGCGACCGTGTTCACCGTGTTTGCCCTGGCTGGCATGCTCCTCGACCGCCTGCTCCCCGGCACATCGAGCCCCCTGCTCATGGACCTGCCCCCCCTGCGCATACCGCGGCTGGACAACCTTCTCTATAAGACCGCCTACCGGGCCATCACCTTCATCCGGGAAGCCGGCCCGCTGTTTTTCTACGGGGCGGCGGGATTGGGTGTGCTGCAGGTGACCGGTGCCCTCGACCACCTGCAGGACCTCCTCGCTCCCGTGGTCACGGGCTGGCTGGGATTGCCGCGGGAGGCCGCAACCGCCTTTGTGATGGGGTTTGTACGTCGTGACTTCGGTGCCGCTGGGCTGTACCACCTGGGCCTGGGTGCGGTGCAGACCCTGGTGGCGGTGGTCACCATCACCCTGTTTGTGCCCTGTGTCGCCTCGGTGATGATGATCGGCAAAGAACGGGGCTGGAAGGAGGTCGCCCTCATCTGGGCGGGCAACATTGTGCTGGCCTTCGGCGTCGGGGGTGTGGTGGCACGTCTCGCCCCCCTGGTGGTAAGATGACTCCCGGGGGGACAGGCATCATTGCACCGGGGTGAGGCATCATTGCAGCGGGGACGGGCGTTGTTGCGCCGGGGACCGGCCGCAAGCTGGTCTGGTTTCGTCGCCGTAGTGAAGGGCATCCCCCGGGACAGGCGCTGGCTCTTCTTCCTCACTCTGGTGAACCTGGCCGGGTTTGCTTACGGGATGGATTGGTACCGCGGCCAGCTAGCTTCTCTTGCCGTCTGGACCTGGCCGGTGACGGCCGACTGCCCGGTGTCCGCCCTCCTCTTCGGGTGCGTCACCGCCACTCTGGCCCTGGGGCGATCCTGTGGGCCTCTCGAGGGGGTGGCCTACGTGGCCAGCCTGAAGTACGGCATGTGGACCGTGCTCATCATCGGGCAGTCGTGGCTGGCCGGGGCGCCCGTGGACGCGGACAGCATCAATCTGCTCTGGACTCACGCGGGGATGGTGGGCGAATCCCTCCTTTTCGGGACGGTGCGGCCGCCCCGGTTGCACTGGGTTGCTCTGGGCGCAGTGTGGGCCGCGGTGAACACCGCCCTGGATTACGGTCTGGGCCTGCATCCCACCCTGCCCGACCAGACCCCTCTGTGGCTGGCCCTGGGAGCATCCGTGGGACTGGGCGTGCTGGCGGTGGCGTTTTTCGCCGCCCTCGCGGTGAAGGGACGGGGGAGGGGGGATTCGTGGGGCGTTGGCGCGTCCTGGGGGTAAGCCTGGGTTCATCCCCGCGCGACTTCCGCATGCGGTGGGACTGGCCGGGCGGGACCGTGGAGGTCTGCCGCGTGGGCACGGGAGGCGATGTGGCCCGCGCGGCGCGCCTCCTTGAGCAGCACGATGGCGAGGTGGATGCCTTCGGCCTGGGCGGCGTCAACCTGTACCTGCGGGTGAGGGACCGTCGCTACCGGCTACCTTTGGGTGAGCGGCTGGCCTCCATCCCCCGCCGCACCCCGGTGTGCGACGGGACGTACATTAAGACCTGGTGGGAGCCGCGGGCCCTGAATATTGCCTGCGAGGAATCCCGCCTCGACCTGACCGGCCGCACCGTCCTGTTTTCCTCGGTGCTGGACAGGTGGCCTCTTGCGCAAGCACTCCAGGAGAGGGGTGCCCGCGTCCTGGTGGGCGATGCCGCCTTTGCCCTGCGGATGCCCATCCTGTTCCCCGGCCTGGAGTGGTTCTACCCCTTTGCGGTGACCATGGTACCGGTTCTCCGGTACCTCCCCCTTTCCTTCCTCTATCCCCTGGGGCCCGGGCGCGAGAAATCCCGCCCGGGACTGCGGGCTGCCTTCGGGCGGGCACAGGTGCTGGCGGGGGATTTCCATTTCCTGCGCTCGCGCCTTCCCGAGCGGCTGGACGGCAAGTGGGTGATCACCTCCGGGCTGGGTGAGGCCGAACTCGCCCTGCTGAGAGATCGCGGGGTCTTGCTCGTTATGGAGTTGGGCCCGGTCGCCCGGGCGGCAGCGCGTGTGGACGCGGCACTCGATGCCCGTGCAGCGCCTGCCACCCGTGCGGCGGCCTGCCGTGCAGCGCCGAGGGCGCTGTCTGCAAACCTGGCGGAAGCGGTGGTGGCGGCTGCGAGCGGGGAATCGCCATCCTCGTTGGGTCCCGAAGGGATACGCACCTGGTGCGAGCGCCTGGGTTTCCGTCCCACTGTCTACTTGCTTCCCTTACCGGACAATACTACAAATTGAACGGGGAGGTAGATGAGAATGGCAAGGGATCCGGTGTGCGGGATGGAGGTGCGGGAGGATGTCCCTCATCGCTCTGAGTACGAGGGACGAACTTACCACTTCTGCTGCCGGGGGTGCAAGGTGCAGTTCGACCGTGATCCCCGTCGTTATTTAGAGGGCAGCGAGGGTCGGGAGAAACCGCGCCACTAGGCAGCCATTTGGGGGGCGGATCAAATGGCACTTCCCGGGGGTGGCCAGGGGCGAGACGGAGACCGGACGGTTACCCTGGCCGTGCGGGGGATGATGTGTGCCTCCTGTGTCGCCCACGTGGAGAAAGCCCTGCGCGGGGTGGCGGGGGTTTCCTCCGCCGAGGTGAACCTGGCCAGCGAACTGGCCACCGTCCGCCTGGAGGGGGATGTGGACCTGGAGAAGCTCCTCAAGGCGGTCGAGGACGCCGGTTATGAAGCCGAACTCCCGGCCGAGGATTTGCACCCGGCCCGCTCCCTCGATCGAGAGAGGGCAGCCCGAGAGGCGGAAATCTCCGGTCTCCGCCGGGCTTTCCTGTTCAGTCTCGCCTTCACCATTCCCGTGTTCCTGCTGAGCATGACCGGGATGTGGCCCGGCATCCACGCCGGGTGGCGGAATGCCTGGCTGCTGTGGTTCTTCGCCACCCCGGTTCAGTTTTACGCGGGATGGCGCTTTTACCGGGGGGCCTGGTCTGCGCTCCGTCACAGGCTGGCGGACATGAACGTCCTCATCGCCGTGGGGACGTCGGCCGCCTACCTGTATAGCCTGGCCATGACCGTGGCCCCGGGGTATTTCCGCAGCCGGGGATTCAGCACGGATGTTTACTACGACACTTCCTGCGTGATCATCACCCTGGTCCTGTTCGGGCGCTGGGTGGAAGCGGTGGCCAAGGGACGCACCTCGGAAGCCATTCGGCGCCTGATGAGCCTGACGCCCCCCACCGCCCGCGTCCTGCGCGAAGGCGGGGAAGTGGAGATCCCGGTGGAACAGGTGGTCCCGGGCGACCTGGTGGTGGTGCGGCCGGGCGAGAGGATCCCCGTGGATGGCCAGGTGGTGGAAGGCCACAGCACGGTAGACGAGTCCATGCTCACCGGCGAAAGTCTCCCCGTAGACAAACAACCGGGAGACGAGGTGGTGGGCGGCACGGTTAACCAGACCGGCTCCCTGCGCTTCCGGGCCACGCGGGTGGGACGGGACACCGTGCTTTCCCAGATCGTCCGCCTGGTGGAGCAGGCCCAGTCTGCCAAGCCGCCCATCCAGCGGCTTGCGGATCGGGTGGCCGGCTACTTTGTCCCCGCGGTGGTCGGCGTCGCCGTGGTAACGTTCCTGGTGTGGTACCTGGCGGGGCCGGCCCCGTCATTCCTGTACGCCCTGCTCAACTTCGTGGCCGTCCTGATCGTGGCCTGCCCCTGTGCCCTGGGGTTGGCCACCCCCACCGCCATCATGGTGGGCACGGGCCGGGGTGCGGAACTGGGTGTGCTGGTGCGGGACGGGGGCAGCCTGGAGGAACTCCACCGGGTGCGGGCGGTGGTACTGGACAAGACGGGCACCATCACCCGGGGTGAACCATCTCTTACCGACGTGGTCGGTCCCGCGGAGGTGTTGCGCTGGGCGGCGGCGGTGGAGAACCAGTCCGAGCACCCCCTGGCACGGGCCGTGGTGGCGGGGGCCTCCGCGCGGGGCATCGAGGCGCCGGCCTGCCAGGATTTCGTCGCCGTTCCCGGTAAGGGCGTCACCGGCACGGCGGAGGGGCGCCGGGTCAGCGTGGGGTCGGCCCGCTTGCTTGACGAAGAGGGCCTGGTTGAGCCCGAGGGCCTGAAGGCAGAGGCGGAGCGTCTGGCCGGTGCGGGCAAGACGGTCATGTACGTGGTGGTGGATGGCCGGGTGATGGGCTTGCTGGCGGTGGCCGACACGGTGAAGCCGGGCGCCCCGGAGGCAGTGCGTGTCCTGCGACAGATGGGGTTGCAGGTGGTGATGCTCACGGGCGACAACCGGCGTGCCGCCATGGCGGTGGCGCAGCAGGTGGGCATCGAGCGGGTGCTGGCAGAGGTACTCCCCGCCCAGAAGGCCCAGGCCGTGCAGGGGTTGCAGCGGGAAGGCCTGCGGGTGGCCATGGTCGGTGACGGCATCAATGATGCCCCGGCTCTGGCCCAGGCGGACGTGGGGATAGCTATCGGCACCGGCACCGATGTGGCCATGGAAGCCGCCGACATCACGGTGATGTCGGGGGATCTGCGCGGGGTGGTGACCGCGCTGCAACTGGGGCGGGCCACCATCCGCACCATCAGGGCCAACCTGTTCTGGGCTTTTGTGTACAACAGCCTGGGTATCCCGGTGGCGGCGGGGGTGCTGTACCCGTTCACGGGGGTGCTGCTCAATCCCATGCTGGCCGCCCTGGCCATGGCCCTCAGTTCGGTATCCGTGGTGACCAACTCCCTGCGGCTGCGCCGTTTCCGCCCCTTCCTCCAGGCCGCCTAGCCCGCCCGGGCGGGGTGTGGTTGCAGGGGTGGCAGCCGTGGTGGCCGGGCCTGGTCCGGCCGCGCCGGTGGGCTGCAGCGTGGCTCGAGTGGTCGGTAGTGGGGGATGACGGTGGCACAGGAGCGCATCCTGGTCGTGGAAGACGAGCCCGGCATCCGCAGGGTGGTGCGGGCTTACCTGGAGCGGGCCGGATACGAGGTGCTGGAGGCAGGGAGCGGCGAGGAGGCCCTGGATCTGGTGGCTTCCCGGCGCCCTTCCCTCGTGATCCTGGATCTCATGTTGCCCGGCATGCCGGGGGAGGAAGTATGCCGGTGCCTGCGGCGGGACTCGGACATACCGGTGATCATGCTCACGGCGCGGGCGCATGAGGACGACCGCATAGCGGGGCTCGGCATGGGCGCCGATGATTATGTGGTCAAGCCTTTCAGCCCCCGCGAACTGGTGGCGCGGGTCAAGACCGTCCTGCGGCGGGCCGGGCGGCCGGCAGGAGAGCCGCTGCAACGGGGTGACCTGATCATAGATCCCGAGCGCCACCAAGTCAGGCGAGGGAACGAGGTGATCCCGGTCACCCCTTCCGAATTCCGGTTGCTGTATACCCTGGCACGGGAGCCGGGGCGGGTATTCACCCGCGAGGAACTGGTGGCCAGGGTGGCGGGCGAGGATTTCGAGGGGTATGACCGTACCGTGGACGCCCACGTGAAGAACCTCCGTCAGAAGCTGGGCGATTCGGCCCGCCAGCCGCGCTACATCGCCTCCGTCTACGGCGTGGGATACCGCTTTGTGGGGGGAACAGGAGTTGGGTAGTCTGCGCGTGCGCCTGACGGTTGCCTTCGTGGCGGTGGCCCTGGTGGCGATCATGGTGACCGCCATCGCCACCGGGACCGCCGTCTCCCGCCGGTTCGACGTGTACGTGGGCCGCTATCAGCGCTTGCGTGCCGAGCAGGCTGCCCGTGTCCTCGAGGATGCCTACCGGCAGGGGGGAATGGACCGGGTGGTCAGGGAGGTGGAGCACCTGGCGGGGATGACCGGGATGCACGCCCGGCTGGTGGACACAGCGGGTAACGTGGTGTGGGAACACATCCCGCATATGGATCAGCCTGCCGGCCGTATCACCCCACCGGGGCTGCACATGCCGCCCGGTCCCCGCTGGCGCTGGGGTGCCCGTGTTCCCCGCCAGCAGGCCATCCCCCTGCGCGTGGGGGGCCAGCAGGTGGGCACCCTGTACGTGGCGGCACCGGAAGGATCACCGTGGATGGTGGAGGAAACGGCGTTCCTGGCCGGCGTGCGCCGATCCCTGTGGCTGGCGGCGGGCTCGGCTGCCCTGCTGGCGGTGCTGGCGGGTCTGGGGATGGCCCGCAGTATCAGTCGTCCGCTGCTGAGGTTGCGCAATGCGGCGGACCGGTTGCGCGAAGGCGACATGACGCTCCAGGTCCCCGAAACGGGCAGCGACGAGATGGTGGCACTGGCGCGGGCCTTCAATCACCTGGTCCGCAGCCTGGCCCGCCAGCAGGAGTTGCGCCGCAACCTCACGGCGGACGTGGCCCACGAGTTGCGCACGCCGCTGGCTGTGGTGCGGGCCCACATCGAGGCCATGCAGGACGGTGTGTGGGAGGCCTCCCCCGAGAACCTGGCCGCCCTGCACGCCGAGATCATGCGTCTGGTACGGCTGGTGGGCGAACTGGAGAAACTCAACGAGGCCGAGAGCGGCAGTCTGGAACTGGTCTGGACTGCGGTTGATCTGGCCGAACTGGCCCGCCGGGTGCTGGCAGCTTTCGGCCCCTCTTTCGATCAGAAGGGGGTTAGCGTGCGTCTGGAAGTGGAGCCGGGAGTGCCCGCGGTGTCGGGGGACGAGGACAGGCTCTCCCAGGTGGTATGGAACCTCCTCTCCAACGCCCTCAAGTTCACTCCTCCGGGCGGACAAGTCACCGTCCGCGTCTACCGGCGCGGCGAAACCATGCGTGCTCCCGCCACCGGGACGGCGACCGGCAGTGTCTGCCTGGGGGTCACGGACACCGGCCCCGGCATACCGCCCGAGGATCTGCCTTTCGTATTCGAGCGGTTTTTCCATGTGCGGCGGCGGGCTGCTCCCGGCCCCACCGGCGCGGGGGAGCCTGACCGGGGGACAGGGCTGGGCCTGGCCATTTCTCAGGCCCTGGCCCGGGCCCACGGGGGCCGCATCGAGGTGCAGAGCGAGCTCGGCAAGGGGTCCACGTTCACCCTGGAGCTACCCGTCCGGCCGCCGGCAGAGCACAGGAGTTAAGGCCGCCCCGTCGCCGGAAGGTACGAGATAGGCTGGCGGCGAATTGGCGGCGGGGGGAGGTGCATGGCTTGAACGTGGGCGTACTGGCCTTGCTGAGTTACCTCATAGGGTCCATTCCGTCGGCATACCTGGTGGGCCGGGCCTTTCGGGGAGTGGACATCCGCCACGTGGGTACCGGCAACGTGGGTGCCACCAACGTGGTCCGCAACGTGGGATGGGTTGCGGGGATCCTGACTGGCCTGCTTGACGTGGGCAAGGGCATGGCGGTCGTGTTGCTGGCCCGTGCATCCGGCGCCGGGGCTGTGGGTCCCCTGCTCGCCATAATCTGTGCGGTCATCGGCCACAACTGGCCTATCTGGCTCCGCTTCCACGGGGGAGGGGGGCTTGCCACTTTCGGCGGGGGACTTGCTCTCACGGTGCCCATCTGGCAGATCGTGCTGGCGGGGTGCCTGTACGGTCTGGTGTACCTCGTGACCAGGCACAAGTATTTCAGTTCCGTGTTCATGTGCGCAGTCATCCCGGTGTGGCTCGGTGTGAGCAAGTCTTCGTGGGATTACTTCTTGTTCGGTCTCGCCGGGGGCACCGCCCTGGGGTTCAAGCAGGTACGGGCCTGGCTCAAGTACGGTACACCCCGCAGGTAGGGCCGCGGCCGTCCAGGGACCCATTGACAGGGGCAGCGCAGGAGAAATATAATCTGGGCGATATACCCCCCTGGGTAATTGGGAACAGGGGATGGTGAGCGTTGCCGGACACGGTATTGCAGGAGGAGGACACCGTACGCGAGCTCTGCAACCGCCTGCGGCGGGTGGAAGGACAGGCCCGCGGGCTGGTGCGCATGATCGAAGAGGGCCGCAGTTGCTCGGACATCGCGGTTCAGATGGCGGCCCTGAAGGCCGCGGTCAACCGGGCCGCGATGGCTTTTGTGGCCGCCTATCTTCACCAGTGTCTGGCAGAGGCCAGGGAGGAGGAGGCCGAGGAGGCCCTGGGCCGGGTGGCCCAGATGTTCATGCGCCTGGCTTGAGGGCGATCTGTTGGGGACGGCCGGCTGGCAGGGGCCGGCGCCCGGCCCGGCGGATTCCTGCGGTGGTGAAGGCGTGGAGGGTTGCGGATGGAGCGGGATATCCACGACGTGGTCATCCTGGGGGCGGGGCCGGCGGGGCTCACGGCAGCGATTTACGCGGGCCGGGCTAGGCTGGATACGGTGGTGATCGACCGCGGAGTCCCCGGGGGGCAGGTTGCCACCACCGACATGGTGGAGAATTACCCCGGGTTCCCCGAGGGCGTGTCGGGCGTTGAGCTGGCCAGGTTGATGAGCGAGCAGGCGGAACGCTTCGGCGTTCGCACGGAGATGGCAGAAGTGGAGAGTCTGAGCCGGGATGGCGACCTGTGGCGGGTGGAGACATCGGAGGGTCCCTACCTGGGCCGGGCGGTAATCGTGGCCACGGGAACCCGTCCCCGGGAACTGGGGGTGCCTGGGGAGAAGGAACTGCGGGGCCGCGGCATTTCCTATTGTGCCACCTGCGATGGCGCCTTCTTCCGAGACAAGCCCGTGGTGGTAGTGGGAGGTGGTGATTCCGCCGTTTCCGAGGCGGAATTCCTGACCCGCTTCGCCAGCCAGGTCACTATCGTGCATCGCCGGGGCGAGTTGCGGGCGGCCCGCTCCCTGCAGGAAAGGGTCCTGGACAACCCGAAGATTAGGGTGCGGTGGAACAGCGTAGTCGCGGCCTTCCTGGGTCAGGACGGGTTGCAGCGGGTGCGCCTGCGTGACGTCAACACGGGGGCGGAGTCGGAGCTGGAGGCCGAGGGTGCCTTCATTTACATCGGACTCCTCCCCAACACCGCCTTTTTGAGCGGGGTTGTTCCCCTGGATGAAGGGGGATACCTGATTACCGACGACGCCATGGCCCTGCCGGCCCCGGGGTTGTTCGCTGCGGGCGACGTCCGCCAAAAGCGGCTGCGGCAGGTGGCCACCGCGGTGGGTGACGGCGCGGTGGCAGCCATGGCGGCTGAGGAGTACATCGTGGGCAAGTTCGGTCGACAGCCCGCGAAGACGAAGTAGGGGGTGAAGGTGGCAGGTGCCCCAGTACGAATTCGGGTGTAAGAAGTGCGGGCATGAGTTTGCGGTCAACGTTCCCTGGCAGCGCAAGTGCGAGGTGACGTGCCCCAAGTGCGGGAGTTCCGAACTCAGGGAGAAGTTCTCTCCCTGGGGATGGACCCGCGGGGGGACATCCGACGCGGGCGCGTGCAGCGTCCGCTTTGGCTGACGCTAGTCCGTGGGGGGCAGTTTGTCCCCCTGATCCTCCCCTGTATGGTGGACGGTCGTTACCAGCTGCGCGGCCGTCCGCCGCCCGATGGCCTCCCTTCCGGGAGGCCCTTTTTTGTGCCGGTAGAGGTTCTTCCGGCGGGTGGCTGCCAGCCCGGGCTTGACGTGGAGCCCGTGCACCGGGGCGGATCTGAGCGATAGCAGGGATTCTTGTCGCCTGCGGCGAATAAGCAGTGCATTATTATGTAAGCGCTGCCTGACAGTAGACGCTGGGACGGGTGCTTCGTGGGGAGGGGAGACCTGTGCGGGTGGGTATGCTTGGGTTGGGCACGGTGGGCCAGGCGGTGGTCCGGCTCCTCCACGAGGAAAGGGACCGCCTGCGCACGTCCGGCACCCCCCTGGAGCCGGTGCGGGCGCTGGTGCGGGATCCTTCTCGTCCCCGCCCCGTGCCCCCGGGACTGGAGTTGACCACCGACCCCGCCCGGGTCCTGGAGGATCCCGGGATCGACCTGGTGGTGGAACTCATGGGAGGGGTGGAACCAGCCACCTCTTACATGTTGCGGGCCCTGAGGGCGGGGAAGCCGGTGGTCACTGCCAACAAGGAGGCCATAGCCCACCGGGGGAGAGAGCTGCTGGAGGCAGCGGCGGCAAGCCGGCTGCCGCTGAGGTTTGAGGCCAGCGTGGCCGGTGCCGTTCCCGTCATCCGCGCCCTCAAAGAATCCCTGGCCGGGGATCGCGTGGTTGAGGTGGCCGGCATCGTGAACGGTACTTCCAACTACGTGCTGGGGCTCATGGAGGAAGGTCTGGAACTGGAAGCAGCTGTGAGGATGGCAAGGGAGCGTGGCTACGCCGAGGCCGATCCCACCCGCGACCTGGACGGGTCGGACGCGGCCTGCAAGCTCGCTATCCTGGCTTCCATCGCCTTTTCGGCCCGGGTGCTTCCCGAGCAGGTGGGCACGCGGGGTATCCAGATGGTCAGCCGGGACGACCTGCGCTGGGGACGGGAAATGGGCTACCGTCTCAAATTGCTGGCTTTGGCCCGGCACACGCCGGCGGGGATAGAGGCCCACGTACGACCCACTTTCCTGCCCGCATCCCATCCCCTGGCCGGGATCGCGGGGGTCACCAATGCCCTCCTGGTGCGGGGGGAAAGGTGCGGCGAGCTGGTATTCCAGGGTCCGGGGGCGGGAGGTGACGCTACCGCCACGGCCGTGGTGAGCGACATGCTGGAGATCGCTCGCCGGGCTGCGGCCGGGGTGAGGGACGGTTTCTACTGTACCTGCCGGGAGCAAGCTGCGGTCGTCCCCGCCCACCGGTGTGTGACGTCGGCGTACGTGCACCTCGAGGTGGTGGACCGGCCGGGCGTGCTGGCCCAGGTGGCCGGCTGCCTCGCCTCCCACGACGTGAGCATCGCCGAGGTCCTGCAGAAGGCGCGGGGAGAGGGCCCGGTGCCCGTCGTCTTCATCACGCATCCCTCTCCGCTGGGGGCTCTTGAGGAAGCGGTGAGGGAGATCGGGCGCCTGCCCGTCGTGTCGCGCGTGGCCAGCGTCATGGCGGTGCTGGGCAAATGACGAGGTCGTCCGGATTACGGTGCAGCGCTGGCTGATCGAGAAGTGGTGGGCATTGTGACCAGGTCGTGGGGATTGATCAGACGCTATCGTGAGTTCCTACCCGTGGGGCCTTCCACCCCCATCATCACTCTGGGGGAAGGGGATACTCCTCTCATCCCGTCGCGGGATCTGGGCCCCTGCTGGGGCATCGAGCTGTACTTCAAGTACGAGGGGGCCAACCCCACCGGGTCGTTCAAGGACCGGGGTATGACGGTGGCCGTGAGCCTGGCGGCCGAGAAGGGCGCGCGGGCGGTAATCTGCGCCTCCACCGGGAACACGGCGGCTTCGGCAGCCGCCTACGCCGCCCGCGCCGGCCTGGTCTGCCTGGTGGTGCTTCCCCGGGGAGCGGTGGCCCGGGGGAAGCTGGCCCAGGCCCGCGCCCACGGGGCTCGCGTCCTCGAGATCGAGGGCGATTTCGACGCTGCCCTGGCCGCGGTGCGGGAGCTGGCCACCACCCTTCCCATCACCCTGGTGAACTCGGTGAATCCCCACCGGATCGAGGGCCAGAAGACCGGGGCGTTTGAGATCTGCGATGCCCTGGGGGACAGCCCCGCCTACCTGGCCATCCCGGTGGGGAACGCCGGCAACATCACCGCCTACTGGAGGGGATTCCGCCAGTACCGGGAGGCAGGGCGATGCACCACCCTGCCCCGGATGCTGGGGTTCCAGGCAGCAGGTGCCGCCCCTCTTGTGGAAGGCCGTCCCATCCCCCATCCGCGCACGGTGGCCACCGCCATCCGCATCGGGAATCCCGCCAGCTGGCAGGGGGCGGTCACCGCGCTCACCGAGTCCGGCGGGCGGGTGGAGAAGGTCGAGGACGAGGAGATCATGGCGGCCTACCGGATGCTGGCCTCTCGGGAGGGCATCTTTGCGGAGCCGGCCTCCTGCGCGGCAGTGGCGGGGGTGGCTAAACTGGCTGCCCGGGGATTCTTCTCCCCGGGCGACCGGGTGGTGTGCGTCCTCACCGGCCACGGGCTCAAGGATCCCGACGCCGCCATGGCCCAGGATTCCCAGACCCCGGCATCCGCGGGCGGGAGGGCCGGAGCTCTGGAAGATGCTATCCGGGCCGCCCTGGCGGAAGCACGCGCGGGACGGGGGGATTGACGGGAGTGGCTGTCACAGTGCGGGTTTCCGTGCCGGCCAGCGTGGCCAACCTGGGCCCCGGGTTCGACGCCCTGGGCCTGGCCCTCGACGTATTCAACGTCCTGGAGGTTGAGCCGGGGGGCGACGGCGTGCGGGTCGAGGTCATCGGGGAGGGAAGGAACCTGGCCCCGGCCGACAACCTGGTCTTGCGGGCCATGGAGTACGCCTTTTCCGCCGCGGGCTCGACCCTTCCTGCCATGCGGCTGCGCCTGATCAACCGCATCCCGGTGGGGTGCGGGATGGGTTCCTCGGCAGCGGCCATAGTGGCCGGTCTGGTGGCAGCCAGCGCCGTGCTGGATGACCCCTGGTCGCCCGAACAGTTGCTGGACATGGCCGCGGACCTGGAGGGCCACCCGGACAACGTTGCCCCCGCCATGTGGGGAGGTCTGGTAGTGAGTTGCCGGACGGGAGAGGCCACCCGCTGGGTGCGCCTGGAGGCGCCCTCGGAACTGCAGGCCGTGCTGGTGATCCCGGAGCTGGATCTGCCCACCCGACAGGCGCGTCAGGTGCTGCCTGAGTCCGTCCCGTTTGCCGACGCCGTGTTCAACGTGGGCCGGGCGGCCCTGCTCGTGGCTGCCCTTTCCAGCCGGCGGTACGACCTGCTGCGCGAGGCCATGCGGGACCGATTGCACCAGCCGTACCGCTCGCGTTTGATCCCCGGGATGGAGGAGGGGCTGCAGGCGGCCGAGCGGGCGGGAGCCCTGGGTGCGGCCCTGAGCGGAGCAGGCCCCACCCTGGTGGCGTTTGCCGTGGGCGATTGTCGTCCCGTGGCGGAGGCCGTACAGATGGCGCTGGGCCGGCACGGGGTGCCCAGCAGATGGATCGTGGCCCGCCCCACCGACTGGGGTGCCCTGGCCACCGTCCACCGCCGATGACGCCGGGGACAGGGGGGATTTGGGATTGGCGCTGGTGGTGCACAAGTACGGAGGTACATCGGTAGCAGACATTTCTCGCATCCGTCACGTGGCGTCGCGCCTGATCCGGGCCAGGGAACAGGGCCACGATGTGGTGGCAGTGGTTTCCGCCATGGGTGACGCCACTGACGAACTCCTCGAGATGGCGCGACAACTGACCGAGCGTCCTACCCGGCGGGAACTAGACATGTTGCTTGCCACGGGGGAGCAGGTGTCCAGCGCGCTCGTGGCCCTGGCGGTGAACTCCCTGGGATACCCGGCAGTGGCACTGACGGGTGCCCAGGGAGGCATCATCACCGACGGCGGCTTCACCCGGGCCCGCATCCTGCGGGTGGATCCCAGCCGCATCCGGGAAGAACTGGCCCGGGGCAAGATCGTGGTGGTGGCCGGGTTCCAGGGCATCGGCCCTGGCAACGACATCACCACCCTGGGCCGGGGAGGTTCCGATGCCACCGCGGTGGCGCTGGCGGCCGCCCTGGGCGCTCCGGTTTGCGACATCTGCACCGACGTGGACGGGATCTACACCGCCGACCCCCGGGTGGTCCGCAACGCCCGCAAGCTGGCGGTCATCTCCTACGAGGAGATGATGGAGCTGGCCTACGTGGGGGCCCGGGTGCTGCAGGCCCGGGCGGTAGAGATAGCAAGCCAGCACCGGGTGGTGATTCACCTGCGGTCGAGCTTCTCGGATGAGGACGGTACCCTGGTCAAGGAGGTCCCCGCAATGGAAAACGCCAAGCCGGTGGTGGGGGTGGTACACGACCCCGACGTGGCCCGCGTGACGGTGCTGTCTGTCCCGGACCGCCCGGGCGTGGCTCACCGTATCTTCAGCGCCCTGGCCGAGGCGGGCATCAACGTGGACATGATCGTACAGAGCACCCGGCACGAGGAATACACCGATGTGCTGTTCACCGTGAGCCGGGCGGACCTGCCCCAGGCCATGGAGATCGTGCAGGGGGTAGCACGGGAACTGGGAGCCACGGGGTGCGTCTACGACGCCGGCGTGGGAAAGGTGTCGATAGTGGGTGCGGGCATGGCCACCCACCCCGGAGTGGCGGCCCGCATGTTCGGGGCACTGGCCCGCAACGGGATCAACATCCAGGTGATATCTACTTCCGAGATCAGGATCTCCTGCCTGATCGACGCCGCCGACCTGGAACGGGCGGTCACGGCCCTCCACGACGAATTCGAACTCGGCCTCCCGTAGCCGTTTCCCGGGACCGGCGACTGCGGCGCCCGCCTGCGGCGTTCGTCCCGGGGTCGGGGGGTGGACAGTTTGGGCTTCTTCGCCATCATGGTGAGTTCGTTCCTGGTGGGGTTGTCGGGGGCTCTCATGCCCGGGCCGCTCACCACCCTTACCATCGAGCGGGCCAGCCGCCTGGGCGCGGGGGCGGGGATGGCGGTGGCCGTGGGGCATAGCCTGCTGGAATTGGTGACGGTGATAGCCCTGGCCCTGGGACTGGGCAGCGTGCTGGGGCAGCCTTCCGTGGCCGGCGCGGTGGGGTTGGTAGGCGGTCTGGTGCTGGCCTGGATGGGGTGGACCACCATCAGGAGCGCCCCCGCCGTCGCGTCCGCGCCCGCCCGGGACCCCACAACAGGCGCTGCGTTGTCGCCGGTCCGGCCCGCTGCGCCCGCGCCTTCGGGCGGGGGGCCGGGGAAGGTGCTTCTTCCGCTGCGGGCCCTGCTGGGAGGGATAGTGGTGAGCCTGGCTAACCCCTACTGGTCCCTGTGGTGGGCCACTATCGGCACCACGTACCTGGGACTCTGGGGCGGGACCAGACTTACCAACCTGGCTGCCTTTTACCTGGGCCACGTATCCTCGGATATCCTGTGGTTGGGCTTACTGTCGGTAGGGGTGGCGCGGGGCGTCCGCTACCTGTCCGGCAAGGTATACCGGGGGATCCTGGTGGGACTGGGAGCCTTCCTGATCGCCCTGGCCGCTTTCTGCCTGTGCTCAGCCCTCAAGCTGTTGATGCGGTGAACTGCGCGGCTCACCGGTCAAGTGAGACGCAGGGCGGCAGGAGCGGGATGGGTCTGGGCCGGCGTATCGGTAAAGAGGTCGGTGAGCATGGCCGCCAGCTGGTCCTTGCGGTAGCCGGGCAGGGTGATGGCCGCAGCGGGGCACTCGGCGGCACAGGTTCCGCATCCGCGGCACTGGACGGGATTGATCTGGGCCACGTTGCGCTCGTTGATGAACGGCACCCGGTAGGGGCATACGCGCACGCAGGTCAGGCAGGCGGCGCACTTTTCCTCGCTGACGGTCGCCACGATACCGCCGGCCTGCAGTTCCTCCTTCGCCAGCAGGCAGGCGGCCCGCGCTGCCGCCCCCTGGGCCTGGAATATGGTTTCGGAAACGGACTTGGGGGCGTGACCCGAGCCACAGCAGTAGATGCCGTGGGAGGGGAGGTCCATGGGGCTCATCTTGGGGTGCAGTTCCAGGAAGAAGCCGTGTTCGTCCAGGGGGACCTTGAGCAGGGAAGCCAGTTGGGCGACGCCGTCGGCGGGTACGGCGGCGGTGGAGAGGATGACCAGGTCGGGATTGACCAGGATCCTGCGGCCACTCTGCACGTCGGTGGCTGTCAGCATCAGTTGGCCGGAGGACGTTACTCCCAGCCGGGGTGGCTCTTCCGCCCGGTAACGCAGGAATGCCACTCCCCGGCGGCGGGCCTCCCGGTAGTACGCTTCGCGGATGCCGTACGTGCGCATGTCGCGGTACAGCACCAGCACCTGGACGTCGGGGTTGAGTTCTTTGACGCGCAGGGCGTTCTTCACCGCCTGAGAGCAGCAGGTGCGGCTGCAGTATTGCCGCCCGGTGGTGCGGGAGCCCACGCAACTGATAAAAGCCACCATGCTTACGCCGGTCACTTGCTCGGGCCGGAAGGTCAGCGTTTCCTCGAACTCCAGACGGGTGAGGATCCGGGGATCCTCGCCGTACAGGTACTCGGTGGGCCCGTATTCCTGCGCCCCGGTGGCCAGGATGAGGGCCCCGTGCTCCAGTTGCCTGATCCGGCCGTCCCGCAGGCGGATCGCGGTGCGGTAGTGACCGGCGTGGCCGGAGAACTCCACCACCTGGCTACCCGTGAACACCTCTATCAGAGGATTTTCCATTACGCGGCGGCGCAGGTCGCCGAGCAGGGGCGCCACCGGTCCCGTTTCCAGGGTCGAGTGCAGCCGCCTGAGCATGCCACCCAGTTCGTCCTGCCGCTCCACCAGGTAGGTGGAGAATCCCTGCTCGGCCAGGGATAGGGCGGCCTGCATTCCCGCCAGGCCTCCTCCGATCACCAGGGCCCGCGGGACCACCGGCACGGTGAATAGAGTGAGGGGCTCAGCCCGGGCCACCTTGGCCACCGCCATGCGCACCAGGTCCTGGGCCTTGGCCGTGGCCGCTGCGGGGTTATCCCGGTGAACCCAGGAACATTGCTCGCGGATGTTGGCCATCTCGAACAGGAAGGGATTTAGCCCTGCCTCCCGCAGCGTTTCCTGGAAGAGGGAGCGGTGCGTGCGGATGGTGCAGGACGCCACCACCACCCGGGTCAACCCCTTCTCGGCGATGAGTTCCCGGATGCGGGCCAGGTGCGATTGGGAGCACGCGTACAGGACAGCCTCGGCGTGCACCACGCCCGGCAGGAATGCGGCGGTGCGGGCCACCTCCTCCACATCGACCACCGAAGCGATGTTGGTGCCGCAGTGACACACGAAGACCCCCACCCGGGGCGGTTGCCCCTCCACCGGGAGGGGAGGCGGGTACTCTTTCTTTTTGACCATCTTGCCGCGGGCATCCCGGAGCAGCGCGCCGGCTGCAGCGCCTGCGGCGCTGGCCATCATCACCGACTCGGGGATGTCGCGGGGAGCGGTGAAACCACCCACGGCAAACACTCCCTCCCTGCTGGTCTTCACGGGAGCCAGGGGATCGGTGGCGGCAAAGCCGTACTCATCGAGGGCGATGCCGGCGGCCCGGGCCAGTGCCTCCGCCCCGGTGGGGGGCGCGGCGGCGGTGGCCAGCACCACCAGGTCGAATTCCTCCTGGTGGATTCTGCCCTCCAGCCAGTACCTGATCACCAGGTTGCCGGTGGCAGGATCCTCTTTCACGGTGGATATCATGGTGGGCAGGTAGCGCACGCCCCTCTGCTCCGCCGCCAGCACGTACTTCTCGAAACCCTTCCCCACTGCCCGCAGGTCCCCGTAAAACACCGTAATTTCCGTTTGGGGATGGTGGTCCCTGATCATGAGGGCCTGCTTGGTGGCGTACATGCAGCACACCGACGAGCAGTAGGGGGCGTGACCATCGTCCCGCGAGCCGGCGCACTGGATGAAGGCCACCCGCCGCGGCACCTTCCCGTCGGAGGGCCGCTCCAGGTGGCCGCCCGTGGGACCGGTGGCGGAGAGCAAGCGCTCCAGCTCCTGGCCGGTCACCACGTTGCGGTAGACGCCGTGGCCGTACGCGGGCACGGTGGCGGCATCGATGAGGTCGAATCCGGGTGCCAGCACCACCGCCCCAACTTCCAGTTCCAGGGTGGCGGGGGCGTCGTCGTGACGGATGGCATTCTTCTGGCACGCCGATTCGCACTGCAGGCATTCCGAGCAGATCCCGCAGTCCAGGCAGCGGGATGCCTCCCTGCGCGCCTCTTCTTCGCTGTACGGGAGGACCACTTCCGCGAATCCCCTCACCCGGGCGGCAGGTTCCAGCTTGCGCGGGCGCACGCGGCGTTGCCTCGCCACGGTGGAGGTGTCAAGTTCCAGGGGCGGGATCTGTTCTGGAAGGGGAGGGGCACTCCGCCCGGCCCGCAGGTCCATCCCCTGCAGGAAGCGGTGGATGGACTCGGCTGCCTCCCTGCCGGCGGCCATGGCCCCAATCACGGTGGCGGGACCGGTAACGGCGTCACCCCCTGCGAACACGCCGGGGAGGTTGGTGGCGAGGGTGAGGGGGTCCACCACCAGGGTCCCCAGGGGGGTGCGGGTGAGGCCGGAGTCGGCCAGGAACACCTGGTCCGGTGCCTGGCTGACGGCGATGATCACCGTCTGGCAGGGAACCTCGAATTCCGACCCGGGGATGGCTACCGGCCGGCGCCTCCCGCGGGCATCCGTGCTTTCCAGGCGGTTGCGGATGAGCCGCAGGCCGGTTGCTCCCTCCTCCCCGCCGCGGTGGCCATCTTCGGGGGCGCGGGTCCGGCCGTCGCCCAGGACGGCCACCGGACTGGCCAGGAACACGAAGCGTACCCCTTCCTCGCGGGCTTCCTCCACCTCTTCGGGAAGGGCGGTCATCTCCTCCGGGGAACGACGGTAGTAGACGGTGACCTCCTCGGCCCCCAGGCGCAGGGCGGTACGGGCGGCGTCGATGGCCGTGTTGCCGCCGCCGATGACCGCTACCTGCTTCCCCACCCGCAGGGGCTGGCCCAGGTTGGCCAGGCGCAGGAAGGTGACGCCGTGGTACACCCCGGCCAGGTTTTCCCCCGGCAGGCCGATGAACTGGGGCTCGTGGGCCCCGATGCCCAGGAACACGGCCCGGAATCCCATGTCGAAGAGTTTCAGGAGGGGCAGGTCGGGCCCTACCGCTACCCCGGAGTGGAATTCCACCCCCATGCGGCGGATGAGGTCGATTTCGGCATCCAGCAGGTCCTTGGGGAGCCGGTAAGGAGGAATCCCCACCCGGAGCATGCCGCCCAGGACGGGCAGCGCCTCGTACACCGTGACCTGGTAGCCCCGGCGGGCCAGGTGGTACGCACACGCCATCCCCGCCGGGCCCGATCCCACCACCGCCACCTTCTCCGGGCGCGGGGGCTCCATGTCCTCCCGGATGATGCGCTCGAGGTCTTCCACCTGACGCAAGACGTACTCGCCCACGAAGCGCTTGAGGCGGGACTTAGCTACGGGTTCATCCACGCTGCCGCGCTGGCACACCGTCTCGCAGGGGTGGTGGCACACCGTCCCGCAGATGATGGGGAAGGGCACGGCCCGACGGATCAGCCGCCACGCCTCCAGGTACTTGCCCTGGCGCACCAGGGCCACGTAGCCGTGGGGGTTGACCCCCGAGGGGCAGGCCTGCTGGCAGGGAGATTTGCCGCGCTTGTCGATCAAGAATTTGTTAGGCACCGCCTGGGGGAAGGGCCGGTGGATGGCTTTCCGGCGGCTCAGCCCCAGGTTGAACTCGTCGGGAACCTCCACCGGGCAGACCGCCGCGCAGTCGCCGCAGCCGGTGCACTCCTTCTCATCCACATAGCGGGGGTGTCGGCGCAGGAGCGCCCGGAAGTGACCGGGTTTTCCCTCCAGGGCTTCCAGGGTGGTGAGGGTGTGGATCTGGATGTTGGGATGGCTCTGACACTCTGTCATGCGGGGGCCCAGCAGGCACATGGCGCAGTCATTGGTGGGGAAGGTCTTGTCCAGCTGGGCCATGCGACCGCCCAGGCTGGCTCCCGACGTGACCAGGTGAACAAAATAGCCGCCCTCGGCCAGATCCAGGGCGGCCTGCATGCCGGCGATCCCGCCGCCGGCCACCAGCACGGAGCCCACCGGTTCCGTCATGAACATCTCCCCCTGGAATGTGTGCTGTTACTCATACACCACTGCCATTATATCGGCAATCCCAAATATTACGCAAATTAGTCCATGGGAGGACGATTACACAGTTTTTGCTGCCCAAGTACCGGGTGCAGCAAATCACAAGCCGGGCCGCATCCCTTTGCGCCCGGGTACGAGGGGCGGCGCCGGGTGCGCGTGGACACGGGAGCAATCGCAGTCCTGCCGCATAATTATGCGACAGCGCGCACCGGACCGGGCAGGCGGCGCGCCACGTGATCACCAGGCGGAGGAACCGGGGCAGGCGTGGCGAACCTGTCGGGAGGGGGGGATGGAGATGAGCGAGAGGCGAGCCGGGCGTAGTTGGCGCTGGTTGGTGCTTCTGGTCGTGCCGTTACTCTTGCTGCTGGTGTCGGCGGGGGCGGCGCTGGTGGCGCTGAGTCTGCAGGGAGATCTGGACACATACACCCCCGTGGATACCGGTCCCCTGGCGGCCGGGGAGAAGAGTGCACGCCTGGCCCAGAGAGTAGTGGTGGTGGTCGTGGATGGCCTGCGCGTTGACGTCTCCCGGCAGATGCCGTTCCTGGAGTCGCTGCGGGGGCGGGGGGCGTGGACTTCCCTCACCACCGGGCAGCCTTCCTTCTCCAAGCCCAGCTATGCTGTTCTCTCCACGGGTACGTGGCAGGAATACCACGGGGTGGCCATGAACAGCCACCCTGGTGCGGTCAAGGTGGACACCATCTTCTCGGTCGCCCGGAATGCGGGCCTGAGGACGGCCCTGTACGGGTACACCTACTGGGGTGAGATCAACCCCTCGGTGGACCATTCCTTGGTGGGGGATTACCCGGACCATGAGCTGTACGCCCGCGCCCGGGCTTCCCTGGAGGCGCGGGAGGCTGATCTGACATATGTGCATCTGAGCGCAGTGGACGAGGCCGGGCACGAGTCCGGCGGTGCCCTGTCCGAGGAGTACCTGGAAGCTGCCCGGGAGGTAGATGGCATGATCGCCGGTCTTGCGTCCTGCCTGGACCTGGCGAAAGACGTGCTGGTCGTGACGGCAGACCACGGGCAGCTGGACCGTAACAACCGGGGCGGCAGCGGCCACGGGGGCTGGGAGCGCGAGGTGACCACGGTGCCCCTGGTGATGGTGGGCGCGGGCGTGAAGCCGGGGGAGATTCCCGCTGGCCGGCAGGTGGATGTGGTTCCCACGGTGGCCACCCTGCTGGGGTTGCCGGTGCCCGCCCATTCCCTGGGGAATGTACTGTGGGCGGGGCTGGATGTCCCCGAGGACGTGCGTGCCGACAAGCAGGTCAAGCGGGCAGCCCAGTTCGTTGACTTCGCCCGTGCCTACGTCACTGCGGTATCTGCCCCGTCAGGTGAGGCATCTGGGTCGCAGCAGGCTGCTGCCCTGGCCAGTGATCCGCTGGCCGGGGCCACCGCATCCCTCGAGGAGGCGCGTAGCCGCCTTGCCGAATCCGCGTATGAGCAGGCATTTACCCTGGCAGGGGATAGCATGGAGAAAGCCGAGAGGGCAATGGGCGCAGCCCGGTCACGAATGGTGTGGGCTCACCGGTGGCCACGGCTCCCCTTCTTGCTCGTCCCCCTGGTGGTACTGGGGTTGCTGGCCTGGAAGGCGCGGCGGTCGCTCCTGGAAGTCCTGGCCTGGGGTGCCGGCTACCTGGTCCTCTATCACGTGTTCTACGCCTGGGTGTTCGGCGACGTGTATTCCCTGAGCGTGTTCCCGGACGGGTCGTTGCCCACCATGTTCCGCCTCTTCGGCTTCCCCGCTTATCTGGCGCTCGCCATCATCCTGACGGCCGTGCTGTGGCGTGGCACGGCCACGGCCCGGGCGGCCGAGGGGATCACCGGGCGCCAGCACGTGGTGTGGCTGGTCGAGAAGGCCATTCTCGCTCCCTACGTGGTCCTGGGAATAGTGGCAGCCGTGGGCCTGTTCGGTATCGGCTCGAGCCTGGGTTTCTATCTGCCCTCGTTCCGCCTGAACTTCCTGTACTTCTGCGCCCTGCTGCAGCTCCTCTGGCTGGGCCCGATAGCGGTGGTAGCTCCCTTGGCCGCCTGGCTGGCGACACGGCAGCGCTACCGGGCCACCGACATGGCAGATCAGGCCGCAGTCAGATGATGCCCAGTTCGTGGCCCACCCTGGAACATGCCTCCAGGGTGAGGTCGAGGTCTTCCCGGGTGTGGGTGGCCATGACACTCAGGCGGACCCGGGACAGCTTCCGCGATACCGCCGGGTAAAAGACGGGATTTACGAAGATCCCCAGTTCGTGCAGGCGGCGGGCCATTTCGTTGACCTTGTAGTCATCCCCTATGATCAAGGGCACGATGGCCGTCTGGGCGTTGCCCAGGTTGAAGCCGAGGGCCCGGAGGTTGCTCGTCAGGTAGCGGATGTTGTCCCAAAGCTGCTCCCTGAGTTCCGGTTCGGTCTCGATCACGTCCAGGGCAGCCAGCACCGAGGCGGCCACCGCCGGGGGTAGGGCAGTGGAGAACATGTAAGGCCGGGCAAAGATGCGCAGGTAGTCGATAACCTCCCGGGTGGAGGCCACGAAGCCCCCCACCCCGCCCAGGGCCTTGCTGAGTGTACCGAAGACGACGTCTACCTGTCCTTCAACTCCCCAGTGTTCCGGGGTGCCCCGCCCGTGGGCTCCGATCACCCCGGTGGCGTGGGCTTCGTCGATCATGAGGCGAGCACCGTAGCGGCGGCAAATGGCGATTAGTTGGGGAAGAGGAGCGATGTCGCCGTCCATACTGAACACGCCATCCACCGCCACCATCTTTGCTCGGTACTGGCCCTCTGCTTTTTCCAGGATACGTTCCAGGGAGCGCAGATCCTGGTGAGGAAAGACTTTACTGGTGGCGCCCGACATGCGGCAGCCGTCCACGATGCTGGCGTGGTTCAGGATGTTGTTCACCACCAGATCGCCGGGGCGCAGAAGACCGGCCAGTGCTCCCAGGTTGCCGGCGTATCCGGCCGCGAAGACCATGGCATCCTCGCAACCCTTGAACGCCGCCAGGCGTTCCTCTAACTGGCGGTGGATGCTCATGGTCCCGGCCAGCAGGGGGACGCTGCCCGCCCCTGCCCCGTATTCCCGGATGGCACGCACCGCGGCCTCCACCACCCGGGGGTGAGAGGTGAGCCCCAGGTAGTTGTTGGAGGCCATCATCACCATTTCGCGGACCTGCCCGGTGAAGGGGTCCCGGATATGTACCCGGTGGCCGGAGCTGGACACCAGGGTGCGCCGGTACAGGTCGTGCTGGCGGGCGCGCACGCCGGCCAGATACGCTGAGAAGGCATGCGCTTTCGCGAAAACATCATTGCCCTGCCACTGGTGGTAGTCGGCCAAATTGGCGCCGATCAGCTCCTTCTCCCCTTGCACCTGCCCTTGTACCTGCTCCCCTTGGACCTGCATGGGCAATCCCCCTGTGCACAAAGTTGTGCTCAGGCCCATCATAGCACACCCCTGCCCTCCGCGCAAGTGGCCCGGATCAGTCGGGGGGAGGTCAGTCGAAGACGAAGGCGGCCTTGACCAGGCGGCTGCCTTTTTTGTCGGTGAGGGTCCGGAAGGCCTTCCGGTACTCGTGCAGGCGGAAACGGTGGGTGAGCAGAGGAGACAGGTCGACCGCCCCGCGGGCCATGAGATCCAGGGCTACCTCGTAAGTGCGTACCCGCCGGCCCTGGTACTCCTCGGTGCTGTAACAGAAGGAACCCACCACCTGGAGTTCCTTGAGCCAGATGAAGCTCCAGTCCACACCGCGGGGTACCGAAGCCAGGCCCACCAGCACCACCTTTCCGCCGCGGCCCGCGAAACGCAGAGCATCGTCGATGCTTCCGGAAGAACCCACGCATTCGTACACGATGTCCGCGCCGTTTTCCAGCACGGGCTTGCCAATCATGGTCTTCAGAGAGCGCGTCCCCAGGGTGTCGGCCATCCTGTGTACGTATCCTGGACCCGTGCGGACCACCTCGTCCGCCCCGTAGCGCCGGGCGAGGTCCGCCTGGAATTCGTGGCGGGCCAGGACCACGATGCGGCCCCGGTGTCCTAGCGCCCGCAGCCCGGCCACCACCCCCAGGCCGATGATGCCCGCTCCCACCACGAGGCAGGTCTGGTCGGGGGTGGGGAAATGGCGCATGAGGGCGTGCAGTGAGGAAGCGAAGGGGTCTACCAGCACGGCCTGCTCGTCGCTCACATGATCCGGCACATGCAGGAGCTGGCTGCGGTGGGCGAGGAAGTAGGGGCTCCATCCCCCCCCGGTGTCGCGGCAACTGCCGATGAGCATGCCGGGGGAGAGATTCCCACGGGTGAAGTTCTCACACAGGGAGTGGTCACCCCGCTGACACAGGCGACAGGGCGGGGAGATGCCGCGCACCTCACAGGGGAGCATGGGGTCGACCACCACCCGGTCACCCACCCGGAAACCCTCAACCGCAGGCCCGACCTCGGCGATGGTTCCCACGTTCTCGTGCCCGACGGTAAATGGGAAAGAGGCGAAGGGGGAAGTGGAAGGACTGTCGTGCAAAAGGATGAGGTTCATGTCGCTCCCGCAGATTCCGGAGTACCTGGTCTTAACCTTCACCCAGTCCGGCCCGGGCAGGACGGGCTCCGGCACCTGGCGGTAGCGGAGGCAGGCAAGAGGGCTCCAGAACACGCCCTTCCAGATGCCGCCCAGGGCCTTGCTCACCACCCACCTGGGTATGCTGTCCACAAACTGCAGTGCCTCCACGGGCATCACCCCATTCCACCGGTCTATGCCCAGAGGTTCGGGGACAGACCCGGTTTTCCTGCTGACCGGGGAGAGGCGGTGCCCTTTGCCATCATGGCAGCGTGGCGGTGCGCAGCGGGCAGAACTGCGTGCGGACGAGGTGGCAGGAAAGCGACGACGGCGTGGCGTATCCTGCGTGTGAGCGGGTAGTAGGGCCTGGGCAGGACGGAAGGGCCCGCCATCCAGCACAGGGGGTGTTTTCCTTGAACGTCCTGTCCGGCCGCGCTGTTTCCCTGCCTGCTTCCCCCATCCGGGCCATGATGGCGCAGGCGGCGCGTTTTCCCGACGCCATCCGCCTGGAGATGGGGGAGCCCGATTTCACCACTCCCGAGCCGTATATGGAGGCGGCATTTGCTGCCGCCAGGGGGGGCGCCACCCACTACACGCCGACGGTGGGCATCCCGGAACTGCGTCGGGCCATCGCCGCCAGGCTACAGGCTGATTACGGGCTCGACGTGGACCCCGAGCGCGAGATAATGGTCAGCGTGGGGACCGTGGGGGCCCTGGGTGTGGCATGCCTGGCGGTGATCCAGCCCGGCGACGAGGTGCTCGTGCCCGATCCCGGCTGGCCTGTATACCGCTCCCAGATCGCCCTGGCGGGCGGGGTAGTTGTTTCCGTTCCCCTTCGCGAGGAAAACGCCTTTCATATGCAGCCGGAGGATGTGGAGGCCCGCATCACCCCGCGCACCCGCGTGCTGATCATCAACTCGCCCCACAATCCCACCGGGGCAGTGTTGAGCGAGGCAGAGCTGCGCGGGATTGCGGAGGTGGCATACCGGCACGGCCTGGTCGTCATCTCCGACGAGGTGTACGAGAAGCTGCTGTACGATGGCAGGAGGCACTTCCCCCTGGCATCCATCCCGGAGATCCGGCCCCAGGTCATAACCGTGTCCGGGGTTTCCAAGACCTATGCCATGACGGGATGGCGCCTCGGGTATGCTTACGCCACCGCCGAACTCATTTCCGCCATGGCCCGCATCCAGGAGTGTCTGGCATCCTGCCCCTCTTCCGTGTCGCAGCATGCTGCCCTGGCTGCGATCGGCGGCGACCAGGAGCCGGTGGCGAGGATGTGGGAACAATATGAACGCCGCCGGCGTTTCCTGGTGGAAGGTTTGAACCGCCTGCCGGGAATCTCGTGTCTTATGCCCGAAGGCGCCTTCTATGCCTTCCCCAGTGTGAAGGCGCTGGGTCGCCCCTCGGCGCACCTGGCCCAGGACCTGCTGGTGCGGGGCGGCGTGGTTACGGTGCCCGGTTCCGGATTCGGCGAGGGCGGAGAAGGATACCTGCGGCTCAGTTACGCCACCTCGCTGGAAGCCCTGCGGGAAGCCCTGCACCGCATGGAGAAGTTCCTCGCCGCGCGTCACTGAAATGATGCGAGTTGCCTGCGAGCGTCAGAGGCCCCGGGCTACCCGGGCCAGACCGAGGATAAGGAAGATCAGGCCCGGCGCCAGCCTGACCCCTAACCGATAGATTTGCAGTGCTGGGGGCCGGGCGCCCGTCCGGCGCTGTACCGGTGCCGGCTCGTCGCCGCCGGAGGGCAGTGAGGTGTTCCCCTCCGGTGCCGGCACGGGCAGCAGGTGTACCACTGCGCGCCGGCCAAGAGAACGGCCCAGTGCATTTCCCAGGCCTACCAGCACTATGTGGGCCGAGCCGAAGAGCACAGGGATCAGGGAAGACCGGTGCCCGCCCATTGCGAGCGCACAGGCCACCAGGGAAGCATCCGCAGCTACGCTGGCGCCCATGAGAAGCAGGTGGCTCCACTCCACGGGGTGTTCCTCCCCGAGGGGCTGGGCCACCTGCTCTTGTGCCCAAAGGCGGTAACGCAGGGCCTCCCTCAGGTTCCACCAGGCGATTCCCAGGAAGACGGCTGCCGCCAGCCAGGCGGCAGCGCGCTGACCCAGGGAACCGGCGAACACCGCCCCTGCAGTCATAGCCAGGGTGCTTCCCAGGGTGGATTCCGCTCCCACTGCCAGGAGCTGTGCCGCGGTAGTCCGCCGCTGCCGTAACCCCTGGGCCAGCCCTGCCCACATGCCGTCCAGGCTCACGGCGATGGCCAGCAGGATCAGTCCCAAGGTTGCTCTCCCCTTGCCATCAGGTACGAGTGAACATCCGGGCCTGCCGCCAGCAGGATGTTGTGCAACCGTTACTGGGCTGTGGCCAGTAGGGACGCTACCACTATATGCAGGCCACGTCCCTGCCGGGTGCACGGCCAGCGTGCGGTCCTGCGCCAGGCGCCGTTCGGGTGGGTGTACCACGCGGATGCTGCTATGCGGGGGGCTGCCTGCGTACTCGTAAGTACAAATGGCAGAAGGAAAAGGGCCCAAGGCAGCGAATATACCGGACAATGGCCTGGTGGAAGGGAGGGAGAGCGGCGTTTCCCGGTAGGGCAAGATGGGGTCGGCACTCATTTGACCAGGGAAGAAGGGGGAATAAATGGTGAGGCGTAAGATTGCGACGGCGTGCGCACTGTTGCTGGTTGCTTCGCTGCTACTTACCGTGGGTTGCGCACAGAAGCCTGAGGAAAAGCCCAGTGCGCAGCAGCCCCAGGAGAAGGTTATCAGGATCGGCATGATTGCTCCCCTGACGGGCGACGTGAAGACCTTCGGGGAGTCCACCAAGAACGGGTTCCTGCTGGCGCTGGAAGAGGCGGGGAACCAGGTGGCCGGGTTCAAGATCGAGCCGGTGATGGGCGACGATCGCAACGACCCGACGGAAGCGGTGAACGTGGCCACCAAGCTGTGCACGCAGGACAAAGTGAAGGCCATCGTGGGATCCGTGGCGTCCAAGTGCTCGATTCCGGTTTCGGAGGTTTGCGAAGCCAACAAGGTAGTGCAGATCAGCCCCACTTCCACCAACCCGCGCGTGACCGTAGACCTGGGACGGCGCAAGACTTACGTTTTCCGGGCCTGCTTCATCGATCCGTTCCAGGGGACGGTGGGGGCGAAGTTTGCCCTGGACAACCTCAAGGCCAAGACCGCGGCCGTGCTGTATGACCAGGGCAACGACTACGTGATCGGGCTGGCCAGCTATTTCAGGGATGCCTTCAAGGCGGGCGGCGGCGAAATCGTGGCCTGGGAGGCGTACACCAAAGACGACGTAGACTTCTCTGCCGTGCTCACCAAGATCGCCAAGCTGAAGCCAGACATCCTGTACCTGCCGGACTATTACAACATGGTCAGCCTGATCGGCAAGCAGGCCCGCCAGAAGGGCATCAAAGCCGTGTTCCTCGGTGGGGATGGTTGGGACTCCTCCGACCTCGACTTTGAAACCATGGAGGGTGGCTACTTCACCAACCACTACTCGCCCGAAGACCCGCGGCCGGAAGTGAAGGCGTGGGTGGAAAAGTACCAGAAGAAGTACGGTTCCACCCCCGATGCGCTGGCCACGCTGGCATATGACGCCACCGTCCTCCTGTTGAAGGCGATCGAGAAGGCTGGCAGCGACGATCCCACCAAGATCCGGGATGCCCTCCAGTCGCTGGAGATGGACACGGTGAGCGGTCGGATTTCATTTGACAAAGACGGCAACCCGGTGAAGCCCGCCGTCATCCTGCAGATCTCCGGCGGCAAGCAGAAGTACGTGGCCACCGTGCGGCCGTAGAGTACGCTGTGCCAGGGAGGGGCGGCCAACCGCCCCTCCCTGGAATCCCGGTGGGTTGGAGGCGAAGCCTGGTGACACTCGTTCTGGAGCAGATTTTCAACGGACTGCAACTGGGATTCGTGTACGCCCTCATTGCCCTCGGGTACACCATGGTATACGGCATCATCAGACTGATAAACTTCGCCCACGGTGACGTGTTCATGGTGGGGGCGTACCTGGGCGTGCTCGGCTACACCGCGTGGGGGTTGCCCTTCCCTCTGGCTATTGTGGTGGCCATGGTCCTGTGCGCTGTCCTGGGGGTTTCCATCGAGAGGGTGGCTTACCGCCCCCTCCGTTACGCCCCTCGCATCGCAGCGCTCATCAGTGCCATCGGCGTCTCACTGTTTCTTGAATACTTTTGCTCGCTCAAGTTTGTTTTCGGTCCCAACTACCGCGTGGTATCCCGCCCTTTCGAGGTGGTTAACTTCACGGTGGGGGGAGCAAACCTTTCCAACATACAGATCGTGGTGGCGGTCGTGGTCGTGGTGCTCCTGGCTTTGTTACAGTACATGCTTTTTCACACCAAGGTCGGCAAGGCCATGCGCGCGGTTTCCTATGACCACGACGCTGCCCGCCTGATGGGGATAAACGTGGACAGCATCATCTCGGTCACCTTCGCCATTGGGTCCGCGCTGGCGGCTGCCGGGGGTGTGTTGTACGCAGTGGCCTACCCGCGGATCTGGCCCTTCCTGGGTATCATGCCGGGTTTGAAAGCGTTTACCGCGGCTGTCCTGGGCGGAATCGGCATCGTACCGGGGGCGGTCCTGGGTGCCATCATAATGGGGCAGGTGGATGTTCTGTCTGCAGCGTTTATTTCTTCCCAGTTTCGCGACGCCATTGCTTTTTCGGTCCTGATCCTCGTGTTGCTGGTGAGGCCCACGGGTGTTCTGGGCTCGCGGCAGCCAGAGAAGGTGTAGCAGGTGGGGGGTACGATTCGTTTGGGGCGGGGAAAGCGCTGGCTGGAGCACCCCTGGTTGTTCCCTGTGGTGGCGTTGGTGTTTTACCTGGTGGTGCGGTTCCTGGCCTCGGGTGGGTTCATAAATGACTACTGGCAGTTGGTGCTGGATCAGTCCCTCATCATTACCATCGGATCCCTGGGGCTCAGTCTGATTTACGGTTTCTGCGGTCAGTTCTCTCTCGGGCACGCGGCATTTTACGGCATCGGTGCGTACACGGCCGGGTTGATAGGCAAGCTTTACGGTCATGGCAACCTGGCCTGGTTCGTGCTGGCCCTGCTCCTGGGGGCGGTGGCTGCGGGTCTGGTGGCGCTCCTGGTTGGCTTACCCATCCTGCGCCTGAGGTCCGATTACCTCGGGATTGCCACCCTGGGGTTTGGCATCATTGTAAAAGTGCTCATGGACAACTCCAACAAGTTGATCCCGGCCACCGGCGGGGCCACCGGGATGACGGGTACGCCCAGAATCGCCAATTTCACGTGGATTTTCGCTGTGGCTGTCCTTGTCATCCTTCTGGTGCGAAACCTCGTCTCTTCCCGTTACGGGCGAGCCTGGGTCGCCATCCGGGAAGACGAGGTGGCGGCGGACGCCATGGGCATTAACACGACGCGGTACAAGACCATAGCATTTGCCGTAGGCTGCGCCCTGGCGGGCCTGGCCGGGGGACTGTACGCTCACCGTTACCCTTTCGTGCATCCGTCCAGCTTTGATTTCCTGAAGTCGATCGACTTTCTTATTGTCGTTGTGCTGGGCGGACTGGGGAGTTTCAGTGGCACCATAGCCACCGCCATCGCGTGGGTGTTCCTCCTGGAAGGTCTGCGAGGCGTGCTCGGGCAGGCATTCGTGGACTGGCGCGGCGTAGTGTACGCTCTCATCCTTGTAGTCGTCATCATCCTGCGGCCGCGCGGGCTGCTGGGGGGCAGGGAATGGGGCGCCCTGGTACCCAGGCTGTCGCTCTTGGGGGAGCCGTTTGCCGGGAAGGAGGAGCACCGTGCCCGAGTTGGAGGTTAAGGGGTTGACCAAGCTGTTCGGGGGGCTTAAGGCCGTATCGGACTTTCACCTCACCCTGGAGCAGGGGGAACTGGTCGGTCTGATCGGGCCGAACGGGGCGGGTAAGACCACCGTTTTCAACCTCGTGACCGGCATGATCTCCCCCACCGCTGGGGAGGTCCGTTTCCGGGGTGAAAGCATCGTAGGGCTGGCACCGTACCGCATATTCCAGAAGGGGATCGCCAGGACATTCCAAAACATCCGGCTTTTCAAGGAGGCGTCGGTGCTGGATAATGTCCTGGTGGCCCTTGATTCCGGTCTCGGGTATTCGTTTTTCGGGGCGGCGCTTCGCATGCGCGGGATGATGTCCCGGGAACTGAAGGCCAGGTCGCAGGCGATGGAGATCCTGGAGGTGCTCGGGTTGAGCCGCAGGGCCGATGAGGTAGCCAAGAACCTTCCTTACGGCGACCAGAGGCGGCTGGAGATAGCGCGGGCCCTGGCTGGGCGCCCCCGTCTGCTCCTGCTGGATGAGCCTGCCGCCGGCATGAACCCGGCCGAGGTGCGCGACATGGTGCGGCTAATCGGAGATCTCAAGGAGCGGTTTGACCTCACCGTCCTGCTCATCGAGCACCAGATGGGCGTGGTGATGAACCTGTGCCCGAGAATTGTGGTAATGGATTTCGGAGAGATCATCGCAGAAGGGACGCCGGCGGAAATCCAGCAGAATCCGAGGGTGCTGGAAGCCTACCTGGGGAAGGGGGCCGTGGCCTGATGAGTCTGGAGGTCAAAGACCTGAACGTGTTCTACGGAGCCATCCAGGCGCTTCACGGCATCTCTTTTCGGGTTGAGGAAGGCGAGATAGTCACCCTGATAGGCGCTAACGGAGCCGGAAAGTCCACCACCCTGCGGGTCATCTCCGGGCTGGTACGACCTCGCTCCGGTCAGGTGATCTACGGGGGAGTCGACATCACCCGGATGCGGGCGCACCAGATCGTGCGAGCCGGTATCAGCCAGTGTCCGGAGGGGCGGAAGATATTCGCCAACCTCACCGTGCTGGAAAACCTGGAGATGGGAGCGTACACACGCTCCGACCGCAAGGAGATTCAGCAAAGCCTGGAGCGTGTTTTCCATCACTTCCCCAGGTTGAAGGAGCGCATCAAGCAGGTGGCGGGAACCCTTTCCGGAGGTGAGCAGCAGATGCTCGCCATGGGGCGGGCCCTGATGGCAAGGCCCCGCCTGCTCCTGCTCGATGAACCTTCCATGGGGCTTTCTCCCATCCTGGTCCAGGAGATATTCTCCATCATCACAGACATCAACCGGGACGGCACCACCGTCCTGCTGGTAGAGCAGAACGCCGCCATGGCTCTTTCGGTTGCGACGCGAGGCTATGTGTTGGAGACCGGCCGCATAGTTATGGAGGGGCGGGCTGCCGATTTACGAGCGGACCCCCGTGTGCGTGCGGCCTACCTGGGGGACGTGGTGGCGGCTTCCTGAAGCGGCCAGCGCCGCGCTTGGAGGAGCAGGCTAACCAGCCAGCTCGTGGGCCTTCAGCGGCGGTGGAGTTTGCGGGCAGCCACGAAGGCCAGGCCCTTCTCGGTCAGGGCGCGGGCCGTGCGGTTCACGGCCTCGTGCTTGTCGAGGTAGTTCCGTTCCAGGCGGGCCATGTCGCCCGAGGCCAGGATCTCTTCTTTGGTTCGGAAATAGTCCAGGATGTCAGAGGGGTGTTCTCGGGTTGCCTCCACCTCGGGATCCCCACCCTCGTGCTTGGCGGAGATGTTGGGCACTCGGGAGGCGATTTCGACCAGTTCCTCCCGGCGGTTGTAAGGCTGGCGGACGATACTCTTGTACGTCTCGGTGATGTGGTGCTCGATGCGGACCTGATCCTCCAGTCCCAGTTTCCTCCTGATAAGGGAGCACATTTCCAGGGTATGGTTGTTCGCTGAGTTGCTCAGGTTGAGGCCGGCCAGCGGCGTGGAGCCGTCCTCGCGGGCGAAGAGGCGGGCCGCCATAAGGGTCCAGAGGACAAAGAAGGGATTGTCGTGGCCTGTGAAGACCGAGATCTTGAAGCTGATGTCGATCCCTAGCCTGTGCAGGATGTAACCCAGGAGGATGGTCCCGAAGTTCACGTTGAGCACCTGATTGATGCCGTACTGGGTGTAGTAATAGAGGTACTCGTCGATCCACTGCAGGGGATGCTCGTTGGGCTGGCCCACTCCGCCGAAGTACCCGGTGATCGTCTCCGGCCCGCCCAGGTGGACGTTAGAGCCGTCCGTCCCCTTGGTGTCCAGGGTTTCCACGTAGGTGGCCCCTATGATCTGCATGGCTGCTGCCACCGCCAGGATGTCCCCCTGGTCGGCCTCCTGTTCCCGCATTTTGCGCACCCGGATGTACCTTCCCGGCATGATCTCCTGGCGGTCGATGGCCTGCTTTGCCTCGGTGATCAGCCAGGGGAAGTACTGGAGGGCGCTGATCTCCAGGGTAACGGCCTTCCCCTCGTCGAAGTACATGGTGTCAGCCCTCTCGCCCAGGATCTTGCGCCGGTACTGGGAGATGCTGATAAAAGCCCCCCTGTCCCTTTCGGAGATGAGCCATTCCAGGTCCTTGAGGTAGGGAGAGTCCATGTTCCGTAGGCGCCCCATGATGTGGGGGAGGCGCCGGGCCTCGCGGGCGCGGGCGTTGATTTCTTCGGGAGTGCCGTACTTGGCCACCACGCGGAGCACCTCGTTGACGAGGGGGTTATCGGGGTCAAGGAGAAACCGGTTGAGTTCCTCGATCGCGGAGGCATCCAGTCTCAAGCGATCCCGTAGCATGACGTTTCACCCTTTCTGGCCACGGTCTCCATGTGTCTGGCTCGTTAGCAACCACCCGGCGCCGAGCCCGCAGTCTCCCTGAGGCGTTCTTTCACCAGGGCTTCCAGGCGGGCTGCCTCGCCCGGCTTCATGCCGTAGCAGTGCTCGGGGGCGGGGAAGCGCCCGCCGGCCACGTCGTCCATGTACTCGCGGAACGCCTTGAGGATGATCTCGTTGAGGCTGGTGTACTTCTTCACGAACCTGGGGGTGAATGCCTCAAAGAACCCCAGCATGTCATGGACGATGAGCAGTTGCCCGTCGCAATGGGGTCCGGCGCCGATGCCGATAATGGGGATGGATGCCCGTTCGGTGATGATCTTGCCCACCTCGGGGGGCACCGCCTCCAGCAGGATGGCAAAGGCCCCCGCTTCTTCAATGATCCTGGCATCTTCGATTACCCGCAAAGCAGTGTCCACGTCCCGGGCCTGCGCCTTGAAACCTCCCAACTGCGCGATGGACTGCGGGGTCAGGCCCAGGTGTCCCATGACGGGGATGGTGGCCCTGGTGAGGGCTTCCACCACGTCGGCCACGTTCCGCCCGCCTTCCAGCTTGACGGCGTCGCATCCGGCCTCAGCCATGAACCGTCCCGCGTTGCGGATTGCTTCCTCTTTACTGACCTGGTAGGACATGTAGGGCATGTCACCGATGAGGAAGGCCCCCGGTGCTCCCCTGCGCACGGCCTGGGCATGGACCACCATGACGTCCATGGTGGCGGGGAGGGTACTGTCGTACCCCAACACGGTCATGGCCAGCGAATCGCCCACCAGGATGATATCCACGCCCGCCTTTTCCTCCAGCAGGGCAGTGGGGTAGTCGTAACAGGTGAGCATGGTGATCTTCTCGCCACGGGCCTTCTTCTGATACAGGTACGGAATCGTGACTTTCTCTCTGGCCAACCTGCATTCCCCTTTGCCGCGCCGGTCGGTTTGCCAGAGTATGGTTCGCCAGTGCCGGCCCTTTTCCTGCTGCTTCAGGTGTGTCCCTCCGAGGCCGATATTCCTTGTGTGGGGCCGGTTACCCGGCACTGCGCGTGGGGGGTGAGATGGTGCAGGCGTCGCAGGAACCTGCGTTCTGTCGCCGTTGCGGAGTGCGCATGCCCTCGGGAGGCATTGCGGGATACTGTCCCGATTGTGCGCGGGAACTAGTGGCTCACATCAAGAGGGTGATGCCGGCAGATACCAAGCCGCGGGTTACCCCCGTCGGTCCCCGTCGTTCTGCTGGTTCGCAGACGGCAGGTGGACTGCTGTACACCACGCGGGAGCGCTGTCCCGTGTGCGGGGGGACCTTTTCCGCCACCCGGGTGGCGATGAGCCGACTGCGGGTGGAAGCACGGGAACCGGACTTCTACGTTCGCTACACGCCTCTGGATCCCAACCTCTACCAGGTTTGGGTATGTCCGGACTGCGGGTACGCGGCGCCCCAGGGGGCATTCGCTCCCCTGCTTCCGGACGAGCGGGAACGGGCGGCAGCCGCCGGCTTGCGGTTGCGGGAGGAGGGCGACGCTCTCCTCCGGGACCTGCTCCCCGGTCTGGAACCCACACCAGTAGCGCCGCCCGCAGAGGGACGGCCCGCTGCACCGGTCGCCGAGGGGGCCCCGGCCCGACCCCTGTCGGAGGTGCTGGCCGACTACCGGCGTGCCCTGTACTTTGCCCGCTGTCGTAGGCGTGCTCACGGCATCGCGGCTGGGCTGTACCTGCGCCTGGCGTGGATATACCGTACGCAGGGCGAGTCGGAGCAGGATCGACGCCTTTCTGCCCTGGCCCTGGACGAGTACCTGCAGGCGTACCAGGGCGAAGATGGCCTCCCCGGCAACATGGACGAGTTCGGTGCTGCATACCTCATCGGCGTGCTCAGCATGCGGGCAGGACGGCTGCGGGACGCCGCCCGCTACCTGGGGCAGGTGGTGAACGCCCGGTCGGGGGCGGAGCCCGCCATTCGCAAAATGGCCCAGGACCAGTGGTATGAACTGCAGCAGTTGTGGCAACAACGAGAAGAAGCCCCGGGACCGTGAGCCCGGGAGACCCCATGTTAGGTCCAGGGGGCTAACCCGAACAGGCCGGTAGCCGGACACGCCACCCGAACAGACAATTGACAGGTCGCTCCCAGCTTTGCTATTCTCAGGACAAGGCGCGGGAGGGGGAGTGGCCTTGGAAGATCCCGGCTTCTCGGAGCGGGTGGCGACCATCGAAGAATTGTTGCGGCTGGTGGCCAGGGTGCTGCGGAAGCACGGCCGGGACATCCTGTCCCAGTTTGACATCACTCCTCCTCAATTTGATGCCCTGTTGGTGCTGGTAAGCCACGAAGGCATCACCATGGGTGAGTTATGCCAGAAGATGTACCTGGCCTGCAGCACCGCCACCGATCTCATCGACCGCATGGAGCGGGCTGGCCTTCTGGAGAGGGTGCGTGACCCCCATGACCGGCGGGTGATCAGGCTACAGGTCAAGCCGCGCGGGCACGAGGTGCTCAATGCGGTGATAGATGCCCGTCGCCGGTACCTGGCGGGGGTCTTGCGGCGTCTGGACGATCGGGATCTGGAGGAACTCACCCGGGGGTTGCGGCAGGTATACGGATTGATGGCGGGGGAGATGGCATCGGAGTGAGCCCGGTGAGTTCGCGGGAGCAGGCGTGCCGCCCGGTGGGTCTCATGGATTCGGGGGTGGGCGGCCTCTCGGTGGTGCGGGTGCTGCGACGGCGGTTACCCGCAGAAAACCTGATATATGCAGCCGATACCGGACGCATGCCTTACGGCACCCGTCCCGCCTCCCAGGTGCGGGAGTTCACTTCTGGGGTCTTGCGCTTCCTGGCGAGACAGGAGGTGAAGGCCGCCATCATTGCCTGCAACACGGCCACGGCGGCTTGCTGGCCCGACATCCAGCGGGAATTCGCCTTCCCCGTGCTGGGTATGATCCAGGCAGGGGCCCGGGCGGCCGTGCGGGCCACGCGCTGCGGGCGGGTGGGCATCATAGCCACCGCCGGCACGGTTGCCTCCGGGGAGTACCCGCGCGCCCTGAGCTCGCTGGGGGTGACTCAGGTCTGGCAGCAGGGCTGCCCGGAACTGCCCCTTTTGGTGGAAGAGGGTGTTCTAACCGGGGAACGTGCCCTGGGCGCGGTCACCCGGTGTCTTCAGCCCCTCCTGGACCACGGGATCGATGCTCTCGTGCTGGGCTGCACCCACTTCCCGTTCCTGAGCCCGGTAATCCGGGAGGTTGTGGGCCCGGATGTGGCGCTGGTGGACCCGGCCGAGGAAGTGGTACGGGAACTGGAGGATCTGCTGGTTGCCCGGGGCTGGCTGTGCCGGGGTCCGGGGGGCCGGGGCTGGCTCAGGCTGTTTACCAGCGGAGACCCGGACCGCGTCCGGGAGGTGGCCAGCCTGCTGCTGGAGGAAAAGGTGGAGGCATCCCCGGGCGAATGGGCCATGGAGTCCCGGACCGAGCCAGGGATGCCCCGGGACGAGTGAGGCGCCCGCAGTTTCCCCGGTCACTGGCAAAGAGAGGTGGATCGGGTGGATAGGCTCGACGGCAGGCGACCCGACCAGTTGCGACCGGTGAGGATCACGCGCAATTTCCTGGCCTATGCCGAGGGCTCTGTGCTGGTGGAGGCCGGCATGACCAGGGTGATCTGCACGGCTTCCCTGCAGGAGGGGGTTCCGCCCTTCCTGAAGGGCAGCGGCCGGGGCTGGGTCACCGCTGAATATGGCATGCTGCCCCGTTCCACGCCGGAGCGCAATCCGCGCGATGGGGGTCGCGGGCGCCAGGCCGGCAGGACGTACGAGATCCAGCGACTGATCGGGCGCTCCCTGCGCGCGGTCACCGATATGGAGGCCCTGGGCGAACGCACCCTGGTGCTGGACTGCGATGTGCTCCAGGCCGATGGAGGCACGCGCACCGCCGCTATCACGGGGGCCTTTGTCGCCCTGGTGGATGCCCTGGATTATCTGAGAAAACAAGAGGTGGTCTCCGACCTCCCCATCTTTTCATTCGTGGCGGCGGTGAGCGTGGGCCTCGTCCAAGGCGAAGTACTCCTGGACCTTACCTACGAGGAGGACGCCCGGGCAGAAGTTGATATGAACGTGGTGATGACCGGTGACGGGCGCCTTATAGAAGTGCAGGGCACCGCGGAGAGGAAGCCCTTCGACCGGACCCAGCTTCACCGCTTGCTCGATATGGCTCAGGTTGGTATCAGGCAGCTTCTCGACTTGCAGCGGCAGGTGCTGGGCCCGCTGGCCGAAGAGGTGGGGAAGCATGCACCCCCTCCCGCCCGGCTGTATGCCCCCCAGGATGTTGATACTGGCGACGAGGAACGCCCATAAGGTAGCGGAGATCCGGTTCATCCTGGCCGGTTTGCCCGTGGAGATGGTGTCCCTGGCCGACCTGGGTGTGGCGTTGTCCGTGCCGGAGGAAGAGGATACGTACGCGGGCAACGCCTGCGCGAAGGCAGTGGCGGTGGCACGGCACTGCGGGGCCTGGGCTCTGGCGGACGATTCCGGCTTGGAGGTGGATGCGCTGGGAGGAGGTCCCGGGGTGCGCTCCCACCGGTTCGCAGGACCTGACGCCAGCGACCAGGAGAACGTCTCGCTATTACTTACTCTGCTGGCGGACGTTCCCCCGCCCCGGCGGACGGCCCGCTTCCGGGCCGCCGCCGCACTGTGTTCGCCGGACGGGCAGGTCTGGGTTGGTGAGGGGTGCTGGGAAGGCAGAGTCGCCACGGCCCCTCGGGGCCGGAGGGGCTTCGGTTACGACCCGGTATTCATTCCCCGGATTCCCCGTGCAGGCCGGACGGTGGCCCAGCTGGAACCTGGGACAAAGGCCATTTTCAGCCACCGGGGACAGGCGGTGCGCGCGCTCTGGCCGCTGATCGCAGAACTGGCCCGCCCTGATCCGCCCAGTAGTCCCGTGCTTTCCCGGAGCCAGCGGGTGCTGCCGCAGGAATCGGGAGCGGGCGGGGCGAAAAGCTAGGGTGCGCAATCAGACCCCTGTTGATGGCGGCACAGTTCCTGCGAAAAATGTCAGTAAAGATCTACGGGGGAGTAGAGGGAACCCTTGGCGCACAATGATCGGTGCCGTGCAATGCGGGTAGGGGTTTTGTCCGACACCCATGGCAATCTGGCCCTGGTGGAGCGGATCATGGAAGAGATGGGATCGGTTGACCTGCTCTTGCACGCCGGTGACTACTACGAAGATTCCTGCCGGCTGGCCGAACGCGGTGTGCGGGTGATCGGGGTGCTGGGCAATTGCGATTGCCGGGTGGAGGGCCCCGCGGAAAGACTGGTACAGGTGGCGGGCAAAAGGGTTCTGCTCACCCACGGCCACCGCTACCGGGTCAAGCAAGACTTCCGGCCCTTGCTGGCCCGGGCCCGGGAACTGAATGCGGACGTGGTGGTGTTCGGTCACACCCACCGCGCGGAGGCGTTCTGGCTGGGGAAGGTGTTGTTCTTCAATCCGGGGAGCTTGCACGCGCCTTGCGGCGAAGGACCCTCGTACGGCATGCTGCTCATCAGCGAAGACGGCGTCTGCCCCGAACTCTACCTCGTTCGAGCGGTCAAGCGTTCGCACGTTTGACTTGGAAGGCGCCTGACTATTATAATCGTGCTGGACCAGCAAGGTCGCCGGGTTCCGGGGCGTAGCGCAGCTTGGCAGCGCGTCTGATTTGGGTTCAGAAGGTCCCGGGTTCAAATCCCGGCGCCCCGACCAGGTTAATGCGGGAGTAGCTCAATGGCAGAGCCCCAGCCTTCCAAGCTGGTGGTGCGGGTTCGATTCCCGTCTCCCGCTCCAATCTGTGCGCCTGTAGCTCAGTGGATCAGAGCGTCTGCCTTCTAAGCAGAGGGCCGCAGGTTCGAATCCTGCCAGGCGCGCCACGGTGGTGAATGTAGCTCAGCTGGTTAGAGCGCCAGACTGTGGATCTGGAGGTCGGGGGTTCGAGTCCCCTCATTCACCCCAATCCTTGAAAGTCCCTTGGGGAGTGGCCAAGCGGTAAGGCGCGAGACTTTGGATCTCGTATGCGCAGGTTCGAATCCTGCCTCCCCAGCCATAACGGGCCATTAGCTCAGTGGTAGAGCACCCGCCTTTTAAGCGGGCTGTCGAAGGTTCGATCCCTTCATGGCCCACCAGGGTTTTCGCTCATTCTTGCGGGCGTGGTGGAACCGGCAGACACGCAGGACTTAGGATCCTGTGGGACTCTCCCGTGTGGGTTCAAATCCCACCGCCCGCACCAAGGTGTATTAAGGGTTTTGGTGGCCCCATGGTGGTCTGCAGGTAGCAGTACTCGCATAGGCCCGGGCAACTGGTGACTGTGTTGGCCCCTGGTTTCGCGTGGCCGTGTGCCTTCTATTATGTGCGTCTCTACGGCTTGCTCCTGGAACCGGTGTAGAAGCTCTTCCCCAAGTCTGTACCTGAGAGCCTCTTGCTGGAAGAACACCCTGTCGGGGACGAACATCGTATCACCCATGTTATTTTGCTTGTTACCGTAACATCCCTCTGGCTGGAAACATAATGTGGGGAATGAGGGGGACGGCTTATGGTGGACAATTTCAAGCAGCGGGTGGAGCAGGCTGTCCGGGATGAGCTCATGGACGCTGCGAGATACACCCGCATGGCTTTGCGGGCCCCGAACCCCGAACTCCGGGCCATATTACAAAGCATCGCGGCGGATGAGAACGGCCATGCCCGCACGTTTGCAGCCATCGCTAACCTGGATCCCGTTGGCCTTGGTGCCGCAGAGAGGGAGGAAGAACGGGAGTCCTTCCCTGAGGGCCTGAGGAGAGCGATCCAAGGGGAGCTGGAGGCTGTTGCCGAGTATGCTCAACTTGCCCAGATGGCGCCCAATCCGGAACTGCGCAACCTGATTATAAGCATCGTGGCAGATGAACTGGGCCATGCTCGAATCCTGGCGGCTGTCATGGCACTTCGCCCCCACCAGGGGTTGGGGTAAGCACTTCCCTGAGCCGGTGACACCTGCTTTGGGGCTCAAAGTATTGCCCTTCGCGATGAGCGCGCTCTAAAAAGAGGGGCGTGCTCATATCCGCTATGGCCGGTGGCGAAAAAGGGCGCCCGGGCGGAGCCTGATTGTTGTCCCGGAATCGGGAAGCACGCGAAAGTTGGCGGAGGGGCCGGTCGGCCAGTTGCCTGGCGAGGAGGGCTTCGCGTATAATCGCGGTTGGGTCGCCGCGGGTCCGCACCGGCGTTCTGTGTCATCGACGCTCGGGGTAGCCAATACTGGAGATGGGGTGAGCCCGGGGTGACCCGTTTGAAGTGGGGGATGAGAATTGAAGGTATCCGCTACGGCCCAAGAAGACGGGCGTATGCTGCTGGAGATCGAGGTGGAGCCCGAACGGGTGAGCGCTGCTGTCCAGGCCACCTACCGGAAGCTGGTTAAGAGGGTGAATGTGCCCGGGTTCCGCCCCGGGAAGGCGCCGCTGCCCATCCTGGACAGGCACCTGGGGAAGGGTTATATTGAGCGGCGGGCACTGGACGACCTGGTGCCGCAGGTTTACCGGGAAGCCGTCGCCCGGGCGGGCGTGGAGACTGTAGGGCGTCCGGAGGTCACGGTAAAGGAGTACCAGCAGGGTCAGCCCCTTCGCCTGGAGGCGCGGGTTCTGGTGCGTCCAGAGGCCGAGATAGGGGACCTGAGTGACATCCACCTGGACCCGATCGAGGTGGAAGTGGACCCGGCCGAGGTGGAGCGGGAAATGGACAGGGTGCGCTACCAGCATGCCACCCTGGTAGCGCTGGAAGACGGCCGGGTCGAGCCCGGTGACCGGGTGGTGGTGGACTGGGAACTCCGGCGGGAAGGAACAGTGGTCCAGAGCGAGAGCAACCGGGAAGTGGATGTCCCTGGGGTGCCCTGGATTCCCGCCTCCCCCGACGGGCTGCCGCCGGCCGTGGCCGAGAAGCTGGTGGGTGCGGGTCCCGGAGAGACCAGGGAGGCAGACGGGTACCGGGTAACCGTGCGCGAGATCAGGCGACCGGAATTACCGGATCTGAATGATGATTTTGTCAAGGAAGCAACCGGTTCTGCCTCCGTGCAGGAGTTGCGGGAGAGCATAGAGAATAGCCTGCGTGGGCAGAAGCTCGCCCGCATAAGGGAGGAGCGGGAGGCCCAAATTACCGATGAACTTCTCAGGCGGTGCCGGGTCGAGGTGCCGGAGCCGCTGGTAGAAGAGGAACTGGATGGGCTGCTGGGCAGGTATCGCCACGCGGCGGGAGGGGTTCTTCCCCCTGAGGCGGAGGCGGACCTGCGGACGCAATTGCGTCCCGTGGCAGAGCGTTCCGCGCGACTGAACCTCATCCTGGAGACCATCGCCCGGCGGGAAAACCTGCTTCCCACGGAGCGCGACATGGAACCCTTACTGCGCAAGGTGGCACAGGAAGGGGAGAGTCTAGCCCAGGCGCGGGCCAGGCTGGAGGAGATGGGCATCTGGCGGGATCTGGAACTCAGCATGGCGAGGGGGAAAGCCCTCAAGGCTCTGGTGGAGAGGGCGACAAGGGGGGAGTCCGGTGGGGTACCTGGTACCGGTAGTGGTGGAGCAGACGGGCAGGGGGGAGAGAGCATATGACATTTACTCCCGCCTGCTTAAGGACCGCATAATTTTCATAGGCGGCCCGGTCGACGACCATATGGCCAACCTGGTGATTGCCCAGTTGCTGTTCCTTGAACTGGAAGACCCCGACAAGGACGTTAACCTGTACATCAACAGCCCGGGCGGGTCGGTGTCGGCAGGCCTGGCCATATACGACACCATGCAGCACATCAAGCCCGATGTATCGACGGTGTGCGTTGGGCTGGCCGCCAGCATCGCCGCCGTCCTCCTGACCGGGGGCACGAAGGGCAAGCGGTACAGCCTCCCCAATGCCCGGGTGATGATCCATCAGCCCAGCATGCATGGCCTGAGCGGCCCGGCGGCCGACCTGGAGATAAACGTGCGGGAAGTATTGGCCATGCGCCAGCGCCTGGAGGATATCCTGGCCCGGCACACGGGGCAGCCCCTGGACCGGATCAAGAGGGATGCCGACCGCGATTTCTACATGTCGCCCGAGGAGGCCAGAGACTACGGCCTCATCGACGAGGTCCTGGCACCGAAGAAGGCAAAGGCCGCGGCAAAGTAGGGGGTGTCTCGGGTGCTCAAGTACCCCGATGAACGGGGCGGACAACTCAAATGCTCTTTCTGCGGGAAACTGCAGGACCAGGTCAAGAGGCTGGTGGCGGGGCCGGGCGTTTATATCTGCGACGAGTGCATCGAGCTGTGCAACGAGATCATCGAGGATGAGCTCAACGAAGAGGCGGAGGTGGAACTGAAGGACATCCCCAAGCCTCCCCAGATCAAGGCCGTCCTCGACCAGTACGTCATCGGGCAGGAGAAGGCCAAGAAGATCCTGTCGGTGGCGGTTTACAACCACTACAAGCGCATCCGGGTGGGGAACAAGAAAGACGACGTGGAGTTGCAGAAGTCCAACATCGTCATGCTCGGGCCCACCGGCTGCGGCAAGACCCTGCTCGCTCAGACCCTGGCCAAGATCCTCAACGTGCCCTTCGCCATCGCGGACGCCACCTCGCTGACCGAGGCGGGGTACGTGGGCGAGGACGTGGAGAATATCCTGCTGCGCCTCATTCAGGCGGCGGACTACGATATCGAGCGGGCGGAGAAGGGGATCGTCTACATCGACGAGATCGACAAGATCGCGCGCAAGTCCGAAAACCCCTCCATCACCCGGGACGTGTCCGGGGAAGGGGTACAGCAGGCCCTCCTCAAGATACTGGAGGGTACGGTGGCCAGCGTGCCTCCCCAGGGGGGGCGGAAGCACCCCCACCAGGAGTTCATCCAGATAGATACCACCGACATACTGTTCATCTGCGGCGGTGCTTTTGAGGGGATCGAGAAGATCATCGAACGACGCGTTGCCCAGCGCTCCATGGGGTTTGCCGCCGAGGTGAAGTCTCGTAAGGAACGCAACGTGGGGGAGATCCTGGCCCAGATCATGCCCCAGGACCTGCTCAAGTTCGGCATGATCCCCGAGTTCGTGGGGCGGGTGCCCATCATCGTGACCCTGGACGCCCTCACCGAAGACGACCTGGTGCGCATCTTGCTGGAACCCAAGAACGCCCTGGTGCGGCAATACAAGCGCATGTTTGAGCTGGACGGGGTGGAACTGGAGTTTACCGACGACGCCGTGCGCGCCGTTGCTCAGGAGGCCATGAAGCGGAACACGGGTGCCCGTGGCCTGCGGGCCATCCTGGAGGAAATCATGCTGGACGTGATGTTCGACGTGCCCGCCCGCGGCGATGTGGTCAAGTGCGTGATCACCAAAGAGGCCGTGCTGAGGCGGGAACCGCCCATCCTGGTGACGGCAGACCGTAAGGTGCGTCGCCGTGAGGAAACTGCCTGACGCGCGGCGGGCGGACGACGAGACGGCCTGGGCATGGCTGTAGGGGACGGGAGGAAGACTACCGGGGGGTGACCCCCGGTGGAACTTTCTCTGCTCCTTTCCTGGGTACAACTCTTTTTCCTGGTGGTGATCGGCCTCTACTTCCTGTCCCTGCTGCGCACCCAGCAGGGTAGCCGCATCGCTATCGACCGGGAATCCCGGCATGAGATGGAAAAGCTGCGGAAGATGCGGGCTGTGGCCCTGTCCCCGCCCCTGACGGAACTGACCCGTCCGTCCACTTTTGCCGAGGTGGTGGGCCAGGAGGACGGGCTGCGCGCGCTGCGGGCGGCCCTGTGCGGTCCCCATCCCCAGCACGTGATCGTGTACGGCCCCCCGGGCGTGGGCAAGACGGCGGCGGCCCGGCTGGTGCTGGAGGAGGCCAAACGCAACCCCGAATCGCCCTTCGGGCCCGATGCCCGCTTCGTGGAGGTTGACGCCACCGCCTCCCGGTTCGACGAGCGGGGGATCGCCGATCCGCTCATAGGGTCGGTCCACGACCCCATCTACCAGGGGGCCGGGCCGCTGGGGATCGCGGGCATCCCCCAACCCAAACCGGGGGCGGTGACTCGTGCTCACGGGGGTATCCTGTTTCTGGACGAGATCGGGGAACTGCACCCCGTGCAACTTAACCGCCTGCTCAAGGTGCTGGAGGACAGGCGTGTCCACTTCGAGAGCGCCTATTACTCCCCCGAGGACCCCAACATCCCCCGCCACATCAAGGACATCTTCGAAAACGGGTTGCCCGCGGACTTTCGCCTGGTGGGGGCCACCACCCGGTTACCAGAGGAGATATCGCCCGCCATCAGGTCCCGGTGCATGGAGATATTTTTCCGGCCCCTTGAGCCCGAGGAACTCCGCCGGATCGCCGCCAATGCCGCCGTCCGGGTAGGGTTCACCGTGGACGGGGACGCCCTGGAGCTGGTGGGGAAGTATGCCGCCAACGGGCGGGAAGCGGTAAACATGGTGCAGATGGCGGTGGGCGTGGCCCAGGTGGAGGGTCGGCGGCGGATCACCCGCGCCGACATGGATTGGGTGGTGACGACCGGGCAGTACTCCCCCCGGGTGGAGGTGCGCCCGGGTACCACCCCCCGCGTAGGGGTCGCCTACGGTCTGGCGGTTGCGGGCCCCAACGTGGGGGTGGTGATGGAGGTGGAGGCTTCCTGCCACCACGTGGGAGGGCGGCGTGGGCAGGTCAGGGTAACCGGGGCGGTCGAGGCAGAAGAGGTGGGGGCGCCGGGACGGCGGTTGCGGCGCAAGGGGCAGGCCCTGGGAGCGGTGGAGACGGTCCTGAGTGCGCTGGCGGAGATACTGGACAGGGATCTGCTGGACTACGACGTGCACGTGAACTGGCCCGGGGGGATCCCGGTGGACGGTCCCTCCGGGGGCGTTGCTGTGGGGGCAGCTGTCGCCTCCGCCCTGCTTGAGGTTCCTGTCCGCCCGGACGTGGCCCTCACCGGCGAGGTGTCCGTGCGGGGCGACGTCAAGGCGGTAGGTGGCATCGTCCCCAAAATCGCCGCCGCTCGCCGGGCGGGATTTTCCCTGGCCGTGGTTCCCCGTGCCAATTGCCACCTGGGCCTGGGCGGTGATGGCCTGGAGGTCCACGCTGTGGAGACGCTGGCGGAGGTCCTGTCCCTGGCCCTGGTGGGGTCCCCCGCCCGCGAGGCTGTCCTGTCCCGTTGACCATCTGGCCTCGCCCACAGGACCACCCCGCGTTTTATTTGCCCGGGCGGTGGAAGAACTGCTGGACTAGGCCGCGGGGGGGTCGGCGGCGGATGTTGAGGTCTGCCCGACCGGGTGCCGGGAACGGCAGCGCCGGGCTCCCCGCTCAGGCAGCTGGGCCATCAGCATGCCCAGTACCACCAGGGCCCCCCCGGCGAGTCCGCGCGGGGTGATACCCTCCCCCGCCAGCAGCCAGGCGAAGAGGGCGGCAAATACCGGTTCAGTGGAGAATATGAGGGCGGTGTGCGTGGGTTCGGTGAACCTCTGCACCGCGTTCTGGACGAGGAAGGCCAGGGATGTGCCGAGGATGCCCGTAAGGAGCAGGGCGCCCGTGACTCTGGCCACCGCAGGTCCGAAAAGGCTCCAGGACCACCAGGAAGGCACGCCGCCCGGGAGCAGGGCGGCGAGGCCGCTGGCCAGGGCGACGGTCCCCACCTGCACGGCGGTGATGGGCAGGGGATGTTCTCCTGCCCAGGCGGCCACGGCCAGGATGTGGGCGGCGAACGCCAGCGTGCATCCCAGGACGAGCAGGTCGCCCCGACCCAGCCCCCCGCTTTCCCATCCCATGGTGCCCAGCCCCGCGGTGGCCAGTACCACTCCCACGGTGGCCCGGGCGCCGGGGGGACGCCGCCAGAGGATGGCCTGGCCCAGGGGGACCAGCACCACCGAGAGCCCGGTGATGAAACCCGCTCTGCCCGCGCTGGTGTGCTGCAGTCCCAGGGTCTGCAGGATGTAGCCCAGGAAGAGGAACATGCCGATGGCCGTGCCCCGGGCTACGACGCGAGCCCGGTAATGCCGCCAGGTGGAGGGGAATGGAAGCGCGAGGGCGGCCGCCGCCATGGCAAAGCGCACGGCCAGGAACGGGAGCACCGGGAGGGTCAGGGTGGCCTCCTTGACGGTGACAAAGGTCGCTCCCCATACGAGACTCACCAGGAGCAGGGCCAGGTCAGCCTGCCATGGTCGCAACTTGCTCACGGCGGACCTGCAGCCCCTGCCTGCGGCGGTGCTGCGTCGGCGGGTGCGGCCGCTGCCGCCTGCGGCGATTGCTCCAGCTTCTGAATCAGGCCGAGTACTATGCAGGCTGCTTCTGCCCTGGTGAGGGGGTCGTTGGGGCCGAACCTCCCGTCGGGGTATCCCCGCATGAGGCCGGCGGCGCTTACGCGGGCGATGGCGTCCAGGCTGGGCCGGGGTGCTTCGCCCAGGTCGGCGTGGTTGGGCAGGGAATCGACTGCCGGCAGGGGTCGGCCGCCCACCTTCATGGTGGCGGCCAGGGTCTGCGCCGCTTTCCAGCGAGGTATGGGGGCGTCGGCCGGGAAGGATGCAACTTCCTCTGCCGGCCAGAGTCCCGCTCCCACGGCTGCCCGCAGGTAGGGGGCGACCCAGTGGTGTCCCAGTTCGGGGGGAAGGACGGTCTGGGGAGAATCGGGCAGGCGGAGAGCGCGCACCAGCATGGTAAGGAGGCCCGCGTAGGTGGTGGAATCCTGCGGCCGGTACCGGCCGGCGCCGTCACCTGCGACGATTCCCCGGGCGGCCAGCGTGCCGATGTATTCCCGGGCCCAGTGGTCCCGCACATCTGCGAAGGCCGCTCGTTTCACCGTTCCGTCGCCGGCGACGTAGGTGGCAAACGGTGCCGACAACCGGTCGATGCGATCCCACATCCGGGCGGCTGCATCTCCCTGCACCAGGACGGTTTCCCCGGCCCGCGGTATGTGGGCGGGGACTACCCGCACTTCCCGGATGCGGTCGCGGGTCAGTGTTACCAGCAGGATGCCGGTCTGCTGTTGCTGCGGGAATTCCGGACGGATGGTGAAGATGAAATTTCCCAGGCTATAGGCGACCAGGGATTTCTCCCGGCGGTCGATCCCCTGCCATACGTGGGGATGATGCCCGATGATCAGGTCGGCTCCCGCCGCCAGCATCTGCTCTGCCAGCGTCCGGTGCCACTTTTCCGGGTGGTCGGCGCGCTCCACTCCCCAGTGCACGAACACCACTGTCCAGTCGACCTGGGAGTCCAGATCCCGGATCGCCTTCAGGAGACGGGGGGTATCGAATCCGGAGAACAGACCGGGTTTGCCTGCCGTCGCACCCCACCCCGCGGGCAGGTGCAGGCACACTCCTAAGATGCCAACCTTAATCCCCTTGAGTTCGGTTATGTAGGGCCGGCCGGCTTCCTCCAGGTTGCGACCGCCTCCCACGTATGCCACTCCGGCCCGCTTCAGGTTGTCCAGGGTTTCCAGGAAGCAGTCCTGTCCGTAGTCCAGGGCGTGGTTGTTGGCCAGGCCCACCACGTCGATCCCAGCGCGGGCCAGTCCTTCCAGGGCCACGGGCGGCGCGCGGAAAGTATACTTCTTGCCCGGTACGGGCTGCCCGGTTGTCCCCACCGCACATTCCAGGTTGCCGACCGCCAGGTCGGCCGCTTGCAACACGGGCGCCACCTGCCGCCAGGGGTAGTCCGTTCCCTCTTTGGCGATCAGGTCCGCTACCCGCAAGGCCAGCATGATGTCGCCCACGAACGCCAATGTCACCTGGGAAGTCCCAGCCTCCCCTGCAGCCTGTCCCGATGGGTCGGCTCGCACGGGGGCTGCGCTGCCAGAAAAAGAGACGGCTGTGACCACTATCAGGATGGCCACGACCACATATAACTTCATCGTGAACCAACGCGGTCCCACATCCTGCCCCTCTCTCCTGCCCCGCCGCCACACCGCTGGGACTTCGACATGGACCCCTGGTCTCCCTCCGTACCGCGGCTCAACACAAACACTCCCCGGCCACTGCCCTCCGCCGTGGGCGTAAAGTTTGCCGGCGCAAGCGGGGGGAGGGGCGGTCCCAGGTTTGCAGCCGGACGGAGGCCGGCGGGACGGGGGCCGGGCGGTACGGTTCTTGCAGGCGGCTTACCGGGGGCAGAGGGTGTCGAGAAGGCGTTGGGCCACTTCTTCTACGGCTGCCTGAACCGCCGGCGTACACGCCTCGCGCAGGGTTATCTCCTGCACCCCGATTGCCCACACCTCGACGCGAGTGGGAAGGGGCAGGCCCAGGAGGGCGGCCGCGCGCATGGCAGCGGGCAGACCCACCTGGTGAAGGGAAGCGGGGGCGGGGGCCCCATCCATATCGGCAAGCGACAGCACCGTGATCGCGCCCGCGGCTGCCGCAGGCCAGGCATCGATGACGACGGCCCTTTCGTAACCGAGGAGCAGTTCCACCAAGCCCAGGCCTCCCGTGCACGCTTCGGCCAGGTGGATCTGACGCCCGTCGGGCAGGGCCAGGGCGGTAACCTCTTCCCCCGCCCGTCCTCCTGCCCGTCCGCTGCCCCCGCCGGTACCGGGAGCAGCAGGGCCGGGGGCGGGAACGGCGCCGCGGGCCCGCAACAGCGCCTCCAGGCGACGCACCGCATATATCCCGGCGCCGTCGTCGCCGAGGATGGTGTTCCCCACCCCGACCACCAGCGTGGGGCCAGGGCTGAGGGAGGCGGGATCAGCGGCGGAGGGTTTGGAGCACTTCCCCGCGGGAGTCGCGGATGGTCACCTCCATGGGCATCTGGCCGGGGAGGGTGTGGGTGGCGCAGCCGAAGCAGGGGTCGTAGGCCCGGAACGCCAT